>JBLNAW010000167.1:0-24970 GCA_050259555.1 Solirubrobacterales bacterium | reverse complement strand
TCGCGGCGATGAGCACGAAGATGCCGAACATGAACGGCACGTCACCGATCCGGGTCGTGATGAACGCCTTGATCGCGGAGCTCGAGTTCACGTGCTCCTCCCACCAGTGACCGATCAGCAGGTAGGAGCAGACGCCCATGACCTCCCACCCGATGAGCAGCTGGAAGAGGTTGTCGGCGATGACGACGTTCAGCATCGCGGCGGTGAACATCGAGAGCACCACGTAGAACCACGTGAACCGCTGGTCGCCGTGCATGTAGCCGATCGAGTAGACGTGCACGCAGAGCGAGACGGCGGTCACCGCGACGAGCATCACCGCCGTGAGCCCGTCGACGTACTGGCCGAGCGTCATCTTCAGCGACCCGATCTGGAACCAGTCGATCGCCGACGTGTACGTGCCGCCGCCGGTGACGAAGTGCCACAGCACGCCGAGCGAGAGCACGAACGCCGCGCCCACCGAGATCACGCCGTAGATCCACCCTCGGCCCGGCGTCCGCTTGCCGAAGAACATGATGAGCGGCGCCGACAGCAGCGGCAGGAGTGCGATGATCCAGGCGTACTTCGTGAGGCCCGGCGAGCCGGCCGCCTCGGCGACCTCTCCGTGCGCGACGATCAGGAGGTTCACCACTTGAGGAGGTTCACCTCGTTCAGGTTGATCGTCTCTCGGTTGCGGTAGATCAAGATCACGATCGCGAGCCCGATACCGACCTCGGCGGCGGCGACCGCGATCACGAAGAGCGCGAACACCTGGCCCGTGAGGTCGTGCCACAACTGTGAGAACGCGATCAGGTTCACGTTGACCGCGTTGAGCATGAGCTCGATCGACATCAGCACGAGAACGGCGTTCCGCCTCGCGAGCACCCCGTAGACGCCGATCGAGAACAGGGCGGCGGAGAAGAACAGCACGAGCGGCAGCCGGATCACGGGCGCTCGTCCTTCCGGGAGAGCACGACGGCGCCGATCAGCGCGGCCAGCAACACGAACGAGACGGCCTCGAACGGCAGCACCCACTGCCGGAAGATCGACTCCCCGATCGCTCCCGAGGTCACGTGGCCGAGCTCGAGCTTCGGGTCGCTCCACGAGAACGCGTCCTGGATCAAGAACACCAGGCCCGCCAGGATCGCGAGACCCACGAGGACGGCGATGCCGCGGCTCCGGTTGTCGAGCACCTCGCGGCCGATCGGCGCCTTCGTGAGCATGAGTCCGAACAGGAACAGGATCACGATCGCGCCGACGTAGATGAGGATCTGGACCCAGCCGACGAACTCGGCGCCGAGCACCAGATAGATCGCGCCGACCGACGCCAGCGTCACGACCAGGTAGAGCGCGGCGCGGACCACGTTCTTCGCCGTCACGACCCGAACGGCGGCGACCGTGCCGACGAGGGCGAGGACCACGAACGCGTACTCCTGCGAGCTCACGTCAGGCCTCCCCCGCCGCCTTCTTCCGCGCCGCGATCATCGCCGCTCGGCGAGCCTGCCCCTGCGCGACCCGCTCGGCCGTCCCCTTCGCGATCAGCTCCGCGAACACCCGGTCGTACGTCTCCTGGTCGATCGAGACCTCCACCTTCTCGGCGGGAGCCGCCGGTGCGACCGGAACCGGCGCGGCCACGGGCGCTTCCGCAGCAGCAGGAGCCTCCGCCTCCGTCGCAGCAGGAACCTCCGCCGCCGGCGCGGGCGCCTCCGCAGCAGCCGGCGCCTCAGGTGCGGCGGCCTCGGGGGCAGCGGCCGCGGGCGCGGCAGCCTCTCCCCCCGCCGCCTTCTGCCGAGCCGCGATCATCGCCGCTCGGCGAGCCTGCCCCTGCGCGACCCGCTCGGCCGTCCCCTTCCCGATGAGCTCCGCGAACACCCGGTCGTACGTCTCCTGGTCGATCGCCGCCTCGACCTTCTCCGCAGGCGCGCCTGGCGCCGCCACGGCAGCCGGTGCCGGAGTTGCAGCGGCGGGAGCTGCACCGGGCGCCGAGGGAGCAGCGGCAGCAACGGGCGCCGGGGGAGCCGACGGAGCCGCGCCCGCAGGCGCGGCGAGTGCGGCGATCCCCGGCGTCACGTCGGCCGGGGCAACGACCGGCGGAGCGGTGGCCGCCGCGATCTCGGCCGGAGGCTCGGCCCCGACCTCGAGCGCCGGCGGCGGCAGGACCGTGTAGGTCCACTCCTCGAGCTTCTCCTTCTCGTGCGTGAGCTCCGCGATCTCGTCGGTCGCGTACTCGAACTCGGGGCTCCAGAACAGCGCGTCGAACGGGCAGACCTCGACGCAGATGCCGCAGTACATGCACAGGGCGTAGTCGATCGCGAAACGGTCGAGGACCTTCACCGAGCGCGCCTTGCCGCCGCTCGCCGGCGGATGCGTCTCCTTGTGGGCATCGATGTAGATGCACCAGTCGGGACACTCGCGCGAGCACTTGTAACAGACGGTGCAGTTCTCCTGCTTCAGCGCGATGACGCCACGGGAGCGTGGGGGGAGATCGGGCTTCACCTCCGGGTACTGCTGGGTCACGGAGCGGTGGAGCAGGTACTTCATCGTCACGGCGAGGCCCTTCACGAGGCCGAGACCGCTCGACACGCCGCGTTCCGGCGCCTGCCGCACGTCCTCCTCGACCGCCACGAGCTTCGCCCCCTCTCCCCGAACCCTCTAGACCGCGACCTTCACGACGGCCACCACCAGGATCTGCAACAGCGCGAGCGGGATCAGCGCGAGCCACGAGAACCGCTGGAGCTGATCCTCGCGCAGGCGCGGGAAGGTCGCCCGCAACCAGATGATGAAGAACGCGAGCGCCGTGACCTTCGCCGCCATCCACAGCGGCGCCGGGATCGCGCCCAGGAGCGGCGGCGCCTTGTACCCGCCGAGGAACAGCACCGCCGAGACCGCGGACAGCGCGACGATCCCCGCGTACTCGGAGAGCAGGAAGAACGCGAACTTCAGGCCCGTGTACTCGGTGATGTGGCCGAAGATGATCTCGGAGTCGGCGACCGGCATGTCGAACGGCGGGCGCGAGAGCTCGGCCACCGAGGCCGTGAGGAAGATGAAGAAGCCGACCGGCTGGGTGAGCACGAACCAGAACCGGTCCTGCGCCTCGGCGATGCCGATCAGCGACAACGTCCCCGCCTGCATCACGACGCTCGCGGCGGCGAGCACCAGCGGCAGCTCGTACGCGATCAGCTGCGCCGCCGCGCGGAGGCCTCCCATCAGCGAGAACTTGTTCGCCGAGGCCCACCCCGCCATCAGCACGCCGA
The DNA here is from genome assembly GCA_050259555.1 of Solirubrobacterales bacterium. Lineage (GTDB taxonomy): Bacteria > Actinomycetota > UBA4738 > UBA4738 > HRBIN12 > HRBIN12. The sequence goes on along the minus strand of JBLNAW010000167.1, from coordinate 21,740 downwards.
TCACCGCGACCGAGGACATCGCCATCACGAAGAAGATCCCGATATCGAGGTTCAGCACGAAGATCTCGTTCGAGAACGGCACGACGACGAAGAGCGCGATGTACGGGATCATCGCCACGCCGGGGGCGAGCGAGAACACCCAGGTGTCCGCGGCCTTCGGGACCACGTTCTCCTTCTGGATGAACTTCACGCCGTCGGCGATGAGCTGCGCCCAGCCGTGGAACCGGCCCGCGTACATCGGACCGAGTCGAGACTGCATGTGCGCGAGCCCCTTGTGCTCCATGTACCCGACGAGCAGCGGGGCCGTGAGGAAGAACACGAGGACGACCGCGGCCTTCACGATGATGACGAGCCAGTAGTTGGAGAACCACTGCTCGAAGATGCTCACCCCGGCCTGCGCGATCACTCCTCCTCTTCCTCCTCCTCGCCCTCGGCGGCGCCGGGCCACGGCTTCGCCTCGCGGCTCATGAGGGGGAAGTCCTTGCGCAGCGGGTGTCCCTCGAACGGCTCCGAGAGCAGGAGCTTCACCGGCTGGGGATGACCCTCGAACGTGATGCCGAACATCTCGGCGGTCTCGCGCTCGTGCCAGTTCGCCCCGGCGAAGATGTCCGAGATCGTCGGGCAGACCGGCTCGTCGTGCGGGAGCTTGACCTTGACCCGCACGTTGTGGTGGTGCGTGAGCGAGTACAGATGCGTCACGACCTCGAAGCCGTCCTCGGGGCCGAGGTCGACGCCGCTCGAGAAGTCGCAGTAGTCGCACGCGAGGTCCGGCTCGTCGCGCAGGAACGTGACGATCTCGCGGTAGCGGGCCGCGGCGACCGTCGCGACGGCGTGCCCGTGCTGGTCCTCGAAGGCGACCACGTCGTCGCCGAACTGCGCCCGCAGGCGCGCCTCGACGTCAGGAGGTGGCAGCGGGCGCGGTGAGCTTGCCACTGAACTTCTCCCTGACGTCCTCGTTGGCGATCTTCTCCTGGAGCTTCACGATGCCGTGCAGCAGTCCCTCCGGCCGAGGCGGGCAACCGGGGACGTAGATGTCCACCGGGATGATCTGGTCGACCCCCTTCGTGACCGCGTACGAGTCCCAGTAGGGACCGCCGCAGTTCGCACACGACCCGAACGAGATCACGTACTTCGGCTCCGGCATCTGGTCGTACAGCCGCTTCACCGCGGGGGCCATCTTGTCGGTGAGGGTGCCCGAGACGATCATGAGGTCGGCCTGCCGCGGCCCGTGCGCGAACGGGATCACCCCGAATCGGATGAAGTCGTGCTTGGAGGCCGACGCCGCGATGAACTCGATCGCGCAGCACGCGAGCCCGAAGTTGAACACCCACAGCGAGTACTTCCGGCCCCAGTTGAGGATGAACTTCACGGGCTGGATACTCGCGACGGGTGTCTTCTCGGTGATCAGACCCACTTCAGCACCCCCTTGCGCCAGGCGTACAGCAGTCCGAGCCCGAGGATGCCGATGAAGATGCCCATCTCGACCACCGCGGTGTAGCCGAGGCCCTCGAAGACGCGAGCCCACGGGAACAGGAACACCGACTCGACGTCGAAGATCACGAACAGGAAGCCGAAGACGTAGTAGCGGACCTGGCTCTGCGCCCACCCCTGGCCGACCGGGTCGATACCGCACTCGTACGTCGTGAGCTTCTCGGGGAGCGGACGGTGGGGTGCCACGAGTGCCCCGGCTCCGAAGGCCACCGCCACGAGCGCGACGCCGGCGATCAAGACCGCGAGGACGACCCCGTACGATTGGTAGTAGGTATCCACGCTTGTGAAGGTTTTCCCGAGCGGCCCGGATTCTAGCAACAGGAACGTCACGGTCGCCGGGCTCCGCACCGAACCGCCAGGAACTCGGCGAGCTGGAGGAGCGCCGTCCGGGCGACCCCCTCGGGCAGTTGCCGGGCAAGGCCTTGCGCGCGGTCGACCTCGGAGGCGACCGCGGTCCGGGCCTCGGCCAGGATCGCCGGGTCGCGGACGATCTCGAGGGCCCGGGCCAGGCGCTCCCCCTCGGGCGGGCCGGCGGACAGGAGGGCGGCGAGCTCGGCGCGATCGGATCCCTCGCGCAGCGCGATCAGGACCGGGAGCGTGTAGACCCCCTCCTTCATGTCGACGCCGGGCTCCTTCCCGAGCTCGGCGGCGCTCGAGGTGAGGTCCATGATGTCGTCTGAGAGCTGGAAGGCCATCCCGAGGCCTTCGCCGTAGCTCTCGAGGACGCCCACGTGCTCGGGCTCGGCGTCCGAGAGCATCGCGCCCAGGCGACAGGAGGTCGCGATGAGCGACCCGGTCTTGCGACGGATCACCTCGAGGTAGGCCTGGCGCGTCTGGCGGACGTTGCCTGAGGCCTCGACCTCGCGGATCTGCCCGTCGCACAGGGTGGCGATCGTACGGGCGAGGAGCGCGATCACCTCGGTGCCGAGGTCCGAGGAGATCTCGGAGGCCCGCGCGAACAGGTAGTCGCCGGTCAAGATCGCGACCGTGTTGTCCCACCGGACGTTCACCGAGGTCACGCCGTGCCGGGTCTCGGCCTCGTCGATCACGTCGTCGTGGTACAGGGTCGCCGCGTGGACGAGCTCGATCGCAACCGCACCTGGGATGAGCCGGGGATCGGCCGGGTCGCCGAAGTAGCCGGAGAGCAGCACGAGCATCGGCCGGAATCGCTTCCCCCCGGCCGCGAGGAGGTACCTCGAGGTCTCGGCGAGCATCTCCGAGTCGGCGCGCACGGCCTTCTCGAGCGCGACCTCGACCTCCTCGAGCCGCGCGCGCACGTCGCGCTCCAAGATCGGGTCGGGCGGCTCGAGGCCGGGGATCACGCGGCGGCTCACGCCGTTGAGCCTCTCACCATCGGATCACCGATGCTTTCCCCAAGATGTCGGTCACGAGGCCGGGAAGTACGCCGAGCAGGAGCGTCCCGAGTGCCGGCACCGCGAGCGCCAGGCGCGGCATGAGCGAGTCGTCGGGCTCGTGGTCCCCCGAGGGCTCCTGCATGTACATCAGCACCATGACCCGGATGTAGAAGAACACCGAGACCACGCTCGCGAGCACGCCGAGGAGCGCGAGCTCCCAATGGCCGGCGTCGATCGCCGCTCGGAAGACGCTCACCTTCGCGATGAAGCCAGCGGTCGGCGGGATCCCGGCCATCGAGAGCAGGAACAGCGACAGCAACCCGGCGAGCAACGGGCTCCGCCGGTACAAGCCCGCGTACGAGGCGAGCGAGGTGGCCTCCTCGCCCCGCGACGAGACGAGCATCACCACCCCGAACGCGCCGACGACCATCAGCGCGTACGCCACCAGGTAGAAGAGGGCCGCGCTCATCCCCGTCCGGCCGATCGCCGTCATGCCGACGAGCACGAACCCCGCGTGCGCGATGCTCGAGTACGCCAGCATCCGCTTGATGTCCGACTGGGCGATCGCGAGGACGCTCCCGACGACGATCGAGACCGCGGCGAGGGCCACGAGCACGGGCGTCCAGTCCCACCCGAGCGGCTGGAACGCCACGTCGAACACGCGCATGAAGGCCGCGAACGCGGCGACCTTCGTCCCGGCCGACATGAACGCCGTGATCGGCGTCGGTGCGCCCTGATACACGTCGGGCGTCCACATGTGGAAGGGCACGGCCGAGACCTTGAACCCGAACCCGATCGCGAGCAGGACCATCGCGGTGAGCGCGAGGGCGAGCCCGTCGGTCTGCCCGGCCAGGGCCTTCGAGACCGCCGAGAGCCGAGTGGAACCCGTTGCACCGTACGCCATCGCGATGCCGTAGAGGAAGAACGCCGAGGAGAAGGCGCCGAGCAGGAAGTACTTCATCGCGCCCTCGACCGAGCCGATGCGAGCCGAGGAGCCCGTGAGGACGTAGAGCGAGAGCGACAGGATCTCGAGGGCCAGGAACATGGTGATCAGATCCGCCGAGGCGGCGATGAGGGTCATCCCGCTCGTCGCGAACAGCACGAGCGCGTAGAACTCGGGCCGCAGCTCCCCCGAGCGCTCGAAGTAGTGGTGCCCGAGCAGCAGGCCGAGGCCGGCGACGCCGAGCAGGATCAACCGGACGACCACCGCGAACCGGTCCGTCGCGACCGCGCCGGACAGCACGGTCAGGCCGCCGTCCCATCGCCAGAGCATGACGGAGGCGGCCGCCGCCCCGACGACGCCGGCCATCGCGACGAACAGCAGCGCGAGCGGCTCGGCGCGGCGTGCGATCGCGCCGGCGAGCAGCACGACGATCGCCGCGGCGACGAGGATCAACTCGGGCGCGACGGGACCGAGATCGACGGCCGGGGTCATCCGCCCACCTCCGCCGCGACCGGCGCCGACGGCGGGACCGCGCTCGGGGCGGTCGCGTGGACGCCGGCGACGACCTTCGCCGTCGTCGGCTCGATACGGTCGAGCAGGATCTTCGGGTACAGCCCGAAGGCGAGGATCGCCGCCAGCACCGGCGCGAGCACGACGACCTCGCGGAGCGAGAGATCCCGGTGGTGACGGTGCTCCTCGGGCACCGGCCCGAGCGCCATCCGCTGGTAGGCCCAGAGCAGGTAGATCGCGGCCAGCACGACCGCGGTCGCGGCGATCGAGCCGAACCATACGTTGCGCCCGAGGGTCCCGAGGATCACGAGGAACTCGCCGACGAAGTTGTTGAGGCCCGGCAGCCCGATCGAGGACAGGGCGACGAACAGGAAGGTCCCGGCGAGCCACGGGGTGACCGACATCAGGCCGCCCATCCGCTCGAGGTCCCGCGTGTGGGTCCGCTCGTAGACCATCCCGACGAGCAGGAACAGGGCGCCGGTCGAGAGGCCGTGGTTCACCATCTGGAGCACGCCGCCGGCCATCGCCTGCTGGGTGAACGCGAACGTCCCGAGCACCACGAACCCGAGGTGCGACACCGAGGAGTACGCGACGAGCCGTTTCAGGTCGGTCTGCATCAGCGCGACGATCGCGCCGTAGACGATCCCGATGAGCGCGAGGATCGAGACCGCGTTCGCGAAGTACCGCGAGGCCTCGGGGAACAGCGACAGGTTGAACCGGATCAAGCCGTACGCGCCGATCTTCAGCAGGACCGCCGCGAGGATCACGGACCCTGCGGTCGGCGCCTCGGTGTGCGCGTCGGGGAGCCAGGTGTGCAGCGGGAACAGAGGCACCTTCACCGCGAAGGCGACGAGGAACGCGAGGAACAGCCATCGAGCGGTCGTCGTCGCGAGGCTGAGATGCACCAGCTGGCGGACATCGAACGTCGGTCCGCCGGGAAGCGAGCCGGACTTGGCGTAGACGAACAGGATCGCGACGAGCAGGAAGGCCGAGCCGAACATCGTGAACAGGAAGAACTTCACCGTGGCGTAGACCCGCCGCTCGCCGCCCCAGACCCCGATGATCAGGTACATCGGGAACAGGATCGCCTCGAAGAACAGGAAGAACAGGAGGAGGTCCAGGGCCAGGAAGCAGCCGATCATCCCGGTCTCGAGCACCAGCATCGAGGCCATGAACAGGCGCACCCGGTCGTCGATCTTCCAGGACGCGAGGATCGCCACCGGCATGAGGAACGTCGTGAGCACCACCATCCACAGGCTCACGCCGTCCACGCCGAGCAGGTACTGGAGGTTCACGCTCTTCACCCACGCGGCGCGCTCGACGAGCTGGAAGCCGGTCACACCGCTATCGAACCGGCCGAGGATCACGAGCGAGACGAGGAACGTCGCGACCGACACGATGAGACCCACGCCGCGCGCGACGTCGTCGGGCACCCGCGGCCACACCAGGAGCACCACCGCGCCGGCGAGCGGTAGGAACGTCGTCAGCGTGAGCCAGCGCATCAGGACCGGAACCCCACGTAGGCGAGCAGGGCGATGGCCCCCACGAGGAAGCCGAGGGCGTAGTTCCGCACGAGCCCCGTCTGGATGCGCCGGCCCGCCCCCGCCATCCGCTGCACGAGGATCCCGACGCCGTTCACGATCCCGTCGACGGCCTTGCGATCGACCACGTATGCGAGGAAGGCCGCGCCTGCCTTGGCGGGAGCGACCACCGCGTTGGCGTACAGGTCGTCGACGTACATCCCGCGGCTCAGGAAGCGATGCGCCCCTCCCCCGCGGACGCGGAGCGCCATCCAGTCGATCCGTCCCGACGCGTACACCAGCCACGCGACGAAGAGCCCGCCGAAGGCCACGACCTGGGAGATGACCAGGAGTGCACCGGCGCCGACCCCCCCAGCACCACTCGGCACGCTGCCGAGCACCGGCTCGAGGAACATCGGGAGCCGGCCGGTCTCGGGGTCGAGCATCAGCCACCCCAGGCCGAGAGCGCCGACCGCGAGGACCGCGAGCGGTACGAGCATCACCCACGGCGACTCGTGCGCGACCCGGGCTTCCTCGCTCCTCGGCCTCCCGAAGAACGTGAGGAACACCAGGCGTCCGATGTAGAGGGCGGAGACGACCGCCCCCGCCGTCCCGGCCAGCCACACGCTCACACGGCCGGTCTCGCTCGCCACGGCGAGGATCTCGTCCTTGGCGAAGTACCCCGCGAGCCCGAAGACGCCGGCGAGCGAGAGGGCGCCCGCGATCGTCGCAGCCGCGGTCCACGGCATCGACGGGCCGAGACCGCCCATCCGCTTCAGGTCGGTCTCCCCGTGCATCCCGTGCATCACGGAACCTGCCGAGAGGAACAGCAGGGCCTTGTACGCGGCGTGCGCCACCAACATGAACATCGCCACGGTGTACGCCCGCATCCCGGCCGCCATGAACATGAAGCCGAGCTGACTGATCGTCGAGTACGCGAGCACGCGCTTCATGTCGTCCTGCGCGAGCGCCGAGAGCCCCGCGTACACCATCGTCACGAGGCCCACGACGAGCACGACCGTGAGCGCGACGCCCGAGATCTCGAACAGCAGGTGCGTCCGCACGACGAGGTAGACGCCGGCGGTGACCATCGTGGCCGCATGGATCAGCGCGGAGACGGGCGTCGGGCCCTCCATCGCGTCGGGGAGCCACACGTGCAGCGGCACCTGCGCGGACTTGCCGATCGCTCCGGCGAAGAGCAGCAGCGCGATGATCGTGAACACGCCCGAGGGTTGGACCGAGGCCACCGCCGGGCTCAGCACGGTCGAGAAGTCGAGCGAGCCGAGCCGCAGGAAGACCAGCGCGATCCCGACCATCATGAAGGTGTCGCCGATCCGCGTGGCGATGAAGGCCTTCTTCGCGGCGTTCGTCGCGCTCGGGCGCTCGTGCCAGAAGCCGATCAGCAGGTAGGAGCAGAGGCCGACGCCCTCCCATCCGACGTAGAGCACCAGCAGGTTCTCGCCCAGGACGAGCACGAGCATGAACACGACGAACAGGTTCAGGTACGCGAAGAACCGCCCGAACCGTGCGTCGCCGAGCATGTAGCCGATCGAGTACAGGTGGATCAGCGTCCCGACGACCGTGACGACGAGCACCATCACGATCGAGAGCTGGTCGACGCGCAGGTCGGCGTTCGCCGTGAAGGTGCCCACGCGGATCCAGTCGAACAGGTGCACGACGCGGACCCGACCTTCAGCAGGGAGCGAGAACAGGTCGGAGGCCACCGCGACCGCGAGCGCTGCGGCGCCGGCCATCAGCGCCGTCGCGAGCCACCCGGACGTCTTCCCGAGCCGGCCGCCGACGAACAGGTTCACGACGAACCCGGCGAGCGGGAGCGCGGGCACGAGCCAGATCAGGTCGATCATGCGCTCACCACTTCAGCACCGAGAGGTCGTCGACGTTCGCCGTTCGGCGCCGCCGGAACACGTACACGATGATCGCGAGACCGACGACCACCTCGGCCGCGGCGACCACCATCGAGAAGAAGGTCAGGACCTGCCCGGTGAGGTTGCCGTGCATCCGCGAGAACGCCACGAGCGCGAGGTTCACCCCATTCAGCTGCAGCTCGATGGACATGAAGATCACGAGCACGTTCTTGCGGACCATGACGCCGACCGTTCCGATCGTGAACAGGGCCGCCGAGACGACCAGGAAGGAGGCGACCGGGGTGTTCACGAGGCCACCTCCGCCTCGGACGGCGCGTCCGCCCGCTCCTGCTCGGCGCGCGTGATCGCCCGGCGGTGCCGATGCGCGAGCACCATGGCAGCCACGGCGGCCACGATCAACAGGACCGAGGTCGCCTCGAAGGGGAAGAAGTAGTTCCGGAACAACGTGCGCGCGAGCGCCTGCGCGTTGCCGCCCCGGTTGACGGTCTCGTCGAAGGCCGTCGGGCCCTTCGTCGCGAAACCCACCCCGGCCCGGATCGCGACGACGAGCTCGACGAACACGCCGATGCCCATGAGCACGGCCGCGGGGCGCTGCCAGCGGATCCGCTCGGTGAGGATCTCCTCCCGATCGACGCCGAGCAGCATGATCACGAACAGGAACAGGACCATGATCGCGCCCGCGTAGACGATGATCTGCACCGCGAACAGGAAGGGCGCGTCGAGGATCAGGTAGAACACCGCGATCGTGAAGAAGTTGACGACGAGGAAGAGCGCCGCGTGCACCGCATTGCGCTGGAACAGCATCGCGAGCGCCGAGCCGATCGAGATCGGCGCGAACACCCAGAAGACGATCTGGTCTGCGCTCACGCCACCCCCCTCCTCGGCATCTAGCCCTCGCGATCCGTCGGGTCGGTACCGAGCGCCGGCGGCGGCTCGAGCAGCTGCTCCTTCGTCCAGATCGCGTCCTCGCGCGTCGTGAACCCGAGCTCGTAGTAGCTCGTGAGCGTGAGGGCGCGGGTCGGGCACGCCTCGACGCAGAGCCCGCACATGATGCACCGCAGGTAGTTGATCTGGTAGTCCTTCGCATACCGCTCCCCCGGGCTCGTTGGGTGCTCGGGGTCGTTGTCCGCACCCTCGACCCAGATCGCGTCGGCCGGGCAGGCGTAGGCGCAGAGCTCGCAGCCGATGCACTTCTCGAGGCCGTCCTCGTGCTTGTTCAACCGGTGCCGGCCGATGTGCGAGCGGGGAGGCGGTGGGGTGATGACGTTCGGGTAGGCCTCGGTCACGTCCCTGCGGAAGACCTGCTTCAAGATCGTCCCCATGCCGCGGGCCACGGCGCCGATCGCCGTGCCGAGGTCCGTGCGGGGGGTCTCGGGCGAGCGCTCGCTCACGAGGGCACCTCCTCGGAGGGACGACTCGGCGCGAGGAGCGGCCAGACGAGCGTGAGCACGACGAGCACCCCGAGCACGACCGCGGTCCCCGTGACGACCGCCCGTCGTCCGTAGACGTCGGGGAGCACGATGATCGCGCCGGTGACGAGCACCCACAGGAGCCCGAACGGGATGAGGAGCTTCCAGCCGAAGGCCATCAGGCGGTCGTATCGGATCCTCGGGAGCGTGGCACGGATCCAGACGTACACGTAGATGACGCACAGGACCTTGAACAGGAACCACGCCAACGGCCACAGCCACGGGATGAAGTGCGGCGCCGGGCCGCGCCACCCGCCGAGGAACAGGGTGACCGCGACGGCGGCGACGGTGACCGTGTTGAGGTACTCGCCCAGGTAGAAGAACGCGAACTTGATCCCTGAGTACTCGGTGTGGAAGCCGGCCACGAGCTCGGACTCGGCCTCGGGGAGGTCGAACGGCGGGCGGTTCGTCTCGGCCAGGCCGGAGATCAGGTAGATCACGAAGGCGGGGAACTGCGGGATCACGTTCCACACGCGGTCCTGCGAGGCCACGATCTGCGACATCTGGAGGGTGCCCGAGTACATGAGCACCGCCACGAGCGCGAGCCCCATCCCGACCTCGTAGCTGATCATCTGCGCCGACGAGCGGATCGCGCCGAGGAGCGGGTAGTTCGAGCCGCTCGACCACCCGGCCAGCACGATCCCGTAGACCATGAGCGAGCTCATCGCGAGGATCCACAGGATCCCGATGTTCAGGTCGGCGAGCTGGAAGCGGAGCTCGCGACCGAACAGGGTCACGCTCGTCCCGAACGGGATCACCGCGAACGCCAGGAACGCCGGCAGCATCGCGACCACCGGCGCGATGAGGAAGACCGGTCGGTCGACGAGGGTCGGGGTGATGCCCTCCTTGAAGAACAGCTTGATGCCGTCGGCGAGCGTGATGAGGATCCCCCGGGGTCCGGCTCGCATCGGGCCCATGCGGGTCTGCATGTCGGCGATCACCTTGCGCTCGACCCAGATCAGCAGCAGGACCGAGACGAGCAGCGCGAGGAACACCACGACCACGCGCGCGACGAGCAGGACCCAGTCGAGCCCGTCCATCAGGCACCGCCCCTCGCGAGCACCGGGTCGGCCTCGGCCGCGGGATCGGGATCGGGGTCGGCGGGGGCGGCCTCGAGCTCGACCGCCGCGGTGAACCGGCCGGACAGCAGCGTGTTCGCCGCGAGGCCGGGCTGGTTGAACGGCACGAACACCGAGCCAGCCGCGACGTGCTCGGTCACGCGGAGCGGCAGGACGGCCTCCCCCGCCGAGGTCCGCAGGCGGACGCGCCCTCCGTCCTGCAGCCCGTGCTTGGCCGCGCTCTCCGGGTGCACCTCGGCGAACGCGGGGTCCTCGAGCGCGTCCTTCAACTCGCGGGCATCCCGGCCGAGCGACCCCTCGTCCACGAGGAGCGGGTAGGTGAACAGCGTGTGCTCCTCGATCCACTGCGGCGTACCGCCTCCGGCCCACGCGGTCGCGCGCCGCACGCCCTCGCGGGGCGCGAGCAGCCCGCCCATCTCCTCCCGGATCTCGTCGAGCGTCTCGAAACCGAGATCCCCGCCCATCGCGCGGGCGAGTTGGATGAAGATCTCCCGGTCGGGGCGGGACATCCCCCTCGGCGACCGGACGGGCCGCAGGCGCTGCTCGCGACCCTCCCACGTCGTGGTGTGCCCGTCGCGCTCGAGCGGGGCCGCGGCGGGCAGGAAGGCATCGGCGTACGGCTCGAGCGCGCCGAGCCCGAGCGCCTGCACGACCTTGTACGGCGTGTTCTCGAGCGCTCGCCGAGCGAGGGCCGCGTCCGGCAGGTCGCGGAGCGGGTCCACGCCGACCATGAACAGCACGTCGATTTCGCGCCGAGCCGCCGCCTCGAGGATCTCCATCGTCGAACGGCCGGGCGCCTCGGGAACGGCGCCCCAGACGGCCTCGACCTCGGCGCGCTCGGCCGGGTCGCTCAGCCGCCGTCCGCCGGGAAGGAGCACCGGGTGGATACCCGCTCGGAGCTCGCCCCGATCGTTCGCACGGCGGGAAAGGAGGGCGAACCGCGCCCCGTGGCGAGCCGCCACCGAGATCGCGACGTCGGCCGCGAGGGGATGCTCGGCCAGGCGCGGACCCGCGAGCACCACCGCGCGGTCGCCGGCCTCGGCGAGGGCGGCCCGCACCCGGCCCTCGAACGCGTCCTCCTCGCCGCTCGCCTCGTGGATCCTCGCGAGCGCCGCGCCCTCGCCGCCGGGGCGCACGAGCTGGTGCTCGGCGAGGTCGTGCAGGCGCGTTCGGCGGGAGTGCACCACGAACACCGACGCGCCGCGGCGCGCGGCCTTGCGGATCCGCAGGTGCAGGATGGGGAGCTCCTGCTCGGCGTCGAGGCCGACCACCAGGATCGTGCTCGCACGCTCGACGTCGCGATAGGTGACGCTCATCGGGGCGGCTGCCGAACGCTCCTCGGCGACCTCCCCGTGGAAGGCGCGCCGGTGGTCGAGGTCGTTCGTGCCGACGACGGTGCGCGCGAGCTTCGACAGGACGTAGGCATCCTCGTTGCCGAGGCGCCCCCCGGTGAGGAACGCCACGCGCGCGTCGCGACACCATCCGGCCACGGTCGAGAGCACCTCGCCGAACGAGGCCGGCTCCATCCCACGGCCGCGGAGCAACGGCGTGGCGACCCGCTCGGGACCGTCGGCGAACCGGAACGCGAAACGGCCCTTGTCGCACAGCCAGGCGTCGTTCACCTCGAGGTTCTCCCGCGCCAGCACCCGCACGACCTCGCCCCCACGCAGGTCGACCTGCACGTTGCAGCCGGCCGCGCAGTGCGAGCACACGGTGTCGGCGCTCGAGAGGTCGAACGGGCGAGCCACGAACCGGTACGAGGTCGCCGTCAGCGCGCCGACCGGGCAGATCTGGATCGTGTTCCCACTGAAGGGCGAGCGGAAGTCCTCGCCGGCCGCGATCGACACCCGCTCGCCGGCGCCTCGCGCGTAGAGCTCGAGGAAGCGATCGCCGCTGATCTCGTCGCAGAACCGCGTGCAGCGTGCGCACAGCACGCAGCGCTCGCGGTCGAGCGCCACCGCCGCCGAGAGCGCGATCGGCTTCGCGAACGTCCGCTTCGGCTCGATGTACCGGCTCTCGCCGGGACCGAAGGCGAGCGTCTGGTCCTGCAGCGGGCACTCGCCGCCGCGGTCGCAGACCGGGCAGTCGAGCGGGTGGTTGAGCAGCAGGAACTCGAGGTTCGCGATCTGCGCCCGGTGCGCCGTCTCGGACCGGTTCTGCGTGAACACGACCATGCCCGGCGCGACGGTGGTCGTGCAGGAGGTGAACAGCTTGCGCTGGCCCTCGATCTCGACGTAGCACTGCCGGCAGGCGCCGAGCGGCTCGAGCAGCGGGTGGTCGCAGAACCGCGGGATCTCGATGCCGAGCTGCTCCGCGGCTCGGATGATGAGGGTCCCGGTCGGAACGGTGATCTCCTTGCCGTCGATCGTGAGCGTCACGAGCTCCTCGGGCCGGCTCACCGGAGCACCTCCGAGACCGGGATGCGCGTCGGCTCGACGGGCGCCGACGCCGTCTCCTCGGATGCCGGCGCGTCCGGTCCGGGGCCCTTGCCCGTGAACGGACACCGATGCTCGGCGACGTGCCGCTCGTACTCGTCGCGGAAGTACTTCAGGCTCGACTGGATCGGGCTCGCGGCGGCGTCGGCGAGCGCGCAGAAGGCCTTGAACAGCATGTTGTCCGCGGTGTTCAGCAGGAGCGCGAGATCCTCGGGGCGCCCGTAGCCGCCCTCGATCCGCCCGAGCACCCGGCTCACCCACCAGGTGCCCTCGCGGCACGGCGTGCACTTGCCGCAGGACTCGTGCGCGTAGAACGCCGACATCCGCCGCGTGGCCTCGACGATGCAGTCGGTCTCGTCCATCACCATCACGGCACCCGTCCCGAGCAGCGAGCCGGCCGCCTGCACCGACTCGAAGTCGAGCGCGACGTCGAGGTGCTCGGCCGTGAGGAGCGGCGTCGAGGACCCGCCGGGGGTCCAGGCCTTGAGGGCCTTGCCGGCGAGCACGCCGCCCGCGTGCTCCTCGAGCAGGACCCGGAAGGGCGTCCCCATGACCAGCTCGTAGTTGCCGGGCCGCTCGACCTTGCCCGAGATCGAGAACATCTTCGTGCCGGGCGACTTCTCGGGGCCGATGCCGGCGAACCAGGCGGCGCCGTTGCGCAGGACGTGGGTGACGAAGCAGAGCGTCTCGACGTTGTTGATGAGCGTCGGGCTCTCGAACAGACCTTCGACGGCGGGGAAGGGCGGCCGCAGACGCGGCTGCCCGCGGTGGCCCTCGAGCGAGGACAGGAGCGCGGTCTCCTCGCCGCAGATGTACGCGCCCGCCCCGCGGTGCAGGACCACCTCGAGGTCGTAGCCCGAGCCGAGGATGTCGCGGCCGAGGAACCCCTTCTCGTAGGCCTCGGAGATCGCGCGCTCGAGCACCATGCCGGGCCACAGGAACTCGCCGCGGCAGTAGATGAAGGCGGTGTGGCTCTGCACCGCGTACGCCGCGATCGCGAGGCCCTCGAGCAGCTGGTGCGGCTCGCGCTCGACCAGCTCGCGGTTGTTGTAGGTGCCGGGCTCGGACTCGTCGAAGTTGCAGACCGTGTACGTCGGCTTCCCCGTGTCCTGCGGCACGAAGGACCACTTCACGCCGGTGGGGAAGCCCGCGCCCCCGCGGCCGCGCAGGCCCGAGGCCTTCATCTCGTCGATGAGCTCGGCGGGCTTCATGCCGAGCGCGCGGCGCAACCCCTCGTAACCGCCCTTCGCCAGGTACCCGTCGACCGGGATCACGCTCGGGTCGCCCCAGTTCGCGGTGAGGATGCGGGGCGACTCGCTCACGACGTCTCCTCCAGCCCGGCGAGGATCCGCGACGCGTGACGGAAGTCGCGGGGCGCGACCCCGCGTGCCGGCTCGGGGACCTCACCGCGCCGGAGGGTCTCGACGAGCTCCCGCATGTGCTCCGGCGTGACGCGGTCGTGGTTCGCGAAGTCGATCTGCACGACCGGCGCCGCGTCGCACGCACCGAGGCACTCCTCGTCGTGCACCGTGACCAGCCCGTCGTCGGAGATCTCGGCGGCGGGGGCGAGCCCGGCAGCCTCGCGCGCGGCGGCGTAGACCTCGCCCGCGCCGCGGAGCGCGCAGGACAGGTTCGTGCAGACGTTCACGACGTGCGTGCCGGTCGGGCGAAGGCGCAGCATCGTGTAGAACGTGGCGACGGCCTCGACCTCCGCGGTGCGCAGGCCGAGTAGGTCGGCCACCTCTCCCAGGCCCTCGCGCGAGACCATGCCCTCGACCGACTGCACGAGGTACAGGAGCGGGAGGATCGCCGAGCGCTCGCGCCCGGCCGGGTACCTGGCCTTCATCGCCTCCGCCTGCTCGCGGAGCTCGGGCGAGAGGACCGCCATCAGCGATCCACCCCGCCCATCACGGGATCCAGGCTCGCGATGACGGCGATCGCGTCGGCGACGAGCCCGCCCTGGACCATCGTCGGGACGGCCTGCAGGTTCACGAACGAGGGGTCGCGGATCCGGACGCGGTAGGGGCGGTGCTCGCCGTCGGAGACGACGTACATACCGAGCTCGCCCCGCGGCGACTCGACCGGCTGGTACACCTCGCCGGCCGGGACCTTCACGCCCTCGGTGACCATCTTGAAGTGATGGATGAGGGCCTCCATCGACTCCTCCATGATGTGGCGCACGTACGCCGGCGAGTTCCCGATGCCGTCCGGGCCGACCTCGAGGTGCGAGGGCCAGGCGACCTTCGGGTCCTCGACCATCACCGGTCCCGGCTCCTCGAGCCGCTCGAGGCACTGCTCGACGATCCGCATCGACTGACGCATCTCCTCGAGCCGGATCTCGTACCGCCCGAAGCAATCGGCCGAGTCCCGCGTCACGACGTCGAACTCGTAGGTCTCGTACCCGGCGTACGGCTCGTCGCGGCGCACGTCCATCGTGATGCCGGCCGCGCGCGCCACGGGCCCCGTGACGCCGAGCGCGACCGCATCGCCGGCCGACAGGATCCCGATGCCCGAGTTGCGCTGGACCCAGATCGGGTTCTTCGAGAGCAGGCTCTCGTACTCGCGGATCCGGCCCGGGAGCATGTCGAGGAAGTCCTCGACCATGTCCGTCGCGCCCGGCGGCAGGTCCATGACGACCCCGCCGATGCGGAGGTACGCGTGGTTCATGCGCAGGCCTGTGGCCATCTCGAAGATGTCGAGCACGACCTCGCGCTCGCGGAAGCCGAAGAGCATCACGGACACCGCGCCGAGCTCCATCCCGCTCGTCGCGAGCCACACGAGGTGGGAGGCGATCCGGTTGAGCTCGCAGAACATCACGCGGAGCACCTGCGCGCGCGGCGGCGCCTCGATGCCGAGCAGACGCTCGACGGCGAGCGTGTAGGCGAGCTCGTTGAAGAACGGGGCGAGGTAGTCGGCGCGGGTGACGAACGTGACCCCCTGCTGCCAGGTCCGGTACTCGGTGTTCTTCTCGATCCCCGTGTGGAGGTAACCGACGATCGGCCGGCACGCCACGACGGTCTCCCCGTCGAGCTCCAGGAGGAGCCGGAGCACCCCGTGCGTCGAGGGGTGCTGTGGCCCCATGTTGATGACCATCGTCTCCTGGCGCAGCTCCTCGGTGGAGAGGGGATCCAGCGGGTCGAAGTCGGGTCGCGTGTCGAAGCTCACCGCGAGGTCCTCCGATCGACCGGCGGGACGAGCGCTCCCTTGTACCGGGTGTCCACGCCGCCGAGCTCCTCGGTCTTGCGCAGCGGGTGCCCCTCCCAGCCGTCCGGCAACATGATCCGGCTCAGGTCGGGGTGCCCGTCGAAGATCACGCCGTAGAAGTCATAGGTCTCGCGCTCGTGCCAGTCGGCCGTCGGGAAGACGGAGACGACGGACGGTACGTGCGGATCGTCGTCCGGCAGCCCGACCTTCAATCGGACCCGATGGTGGTGCACCGTCGAGTACAGCTCGTAGGCGACCCAGTACCGAGGGGCACGCTCGGGCCAGTCGGTCGCGGTGAGGCTCGAGAGGAAGTCGAAACCGAGTTCGTCGTCCTCGCGGAGCCGCCCGAGCACGCCGAGCAGGTCCGCGCGCTCGACGATAGCGGTGACCTCGTCCCGCGCGACGACGACCTCGGGCAGGTGGGTCCGGACGCGCTCGGCGAGCTCCTTCGGGTTCAACGGAAACGCCCCTGCGTCCGCACCTTCTCCTGCAGCTTCAAGATCCCGAACATCAGCATCTCGGGTCGGGGCGGGCACCCTGGCACGTAGATGTCGACCGGCACGATCGTGTCGACGCCCTGCACGATCGCGTAGTTCGTGAACATGCCGCCGGCCGAGGCGCACACGCCCATCGAGATGACCCACTTCGGCTCGGGCATCTGGTCGTAGATCTGACGAAGGACCGGTGCCATCTTCTGCGAGACGCGGCCCGCGACGATCATGAGGTCGGACTGGCGCGGGGAGGCGCGGAACAGCTCCATGCCCCACCGGGACAGGTCGTAGTGCCCGGCGCCGGCCGACATCATCTCGATCGCGCAGCACGCCAGCCCGAACGTCGCCGGCCACATCGACTGCTTGCGCGCCCAACTCACCACCCGGTCGAGCCTCGTCAGCAGGATGCCGCGGCGCAGGTCCTCCTCCGCCTCGTCGGGGGTCGTGCCGGCCCGGAAGCCCTCGAAGCGCTCAACGGGCATGGGCGACCTCCGGCTCCGGCTCCTCGGCGTACCCCTCGTCGACCGGCGTCCGGTCGGCGGTCACCCAGTCGAGCCCACCGCTCCGCCACACGTAGACGTACGCGACGAACACGAGCGCGATGAAGACCGCCATCTCGACGAGGCCGAACAGCCCGAGCTGCCGGAAGCTGACGGCCCACGGGAAGAGGAAGATCGTCTCGATGTCGAAGATGATGAACAGCATCGCCACGACGTAGAACTTCACGCTGAACCGCTCGCCCTGCGGCAGGCGCTCGGGCTCGATCCCGCATTCGTAGGGCGAGAGCTTCGCAGGGGTGGGCCGGCTCGGCCGCAGCATCGCCGAGGCCGCGAGCGACCCGACCGCGAAGACCAACGCGAGCGCCGCGAGCACCACCACGGGGAGGTAGTCGCTCAGCACGGGGCGCATCCTACTTCCACGCAGCGCCTCACGAGACCGGGGCGAGCCGCTCGATCGCGGCGAACAGCCGGTCCTGCAGGTCTCCCTCCCGTCGATCGCTGAGGTTCCCGAGCACGCGCAGCGCGAACCGCATGATCGGTCCGCTGGGCAGGAGGTACCGGGTGGAGGCCTGCATGACCCTCGGGTGGCCGATGGCGCGGGCGAACCAGGTCCCGTACCAGAAGTACCGGCCGTAGCGCTCGCGCAGGACCGTCGGGTACATCTGCGCGATGCCCGGCCGTCCCCGCACGAGCGACTCGTGGGCGAGCTCGGCGGCGACCTCGGCGGACTCCATCGCGTACGCGATGCCCTCCCCGTTGAACGGGTTCACCATGCCGGCGGCGTCGCCGATCAGCAGCATCCCCGGCACGGCGGCCGGCCGGCGCATGCCGCCCATCGGGAGCGGGCCCGAGAGCACCCGGCCGACCGCGGTCTCCTCCGAGACGCCCCACTCGGGCGGCATCATCGAGGCGAAGGCGGCGAACAGCCGCTGGGCGGAGACGTCCTTGAAGCCCTTCGCCGTGTTCAGGAGACCCGCGCCGAGGTTCACCGTGCCGTCGGCGACCGGGAACAGCCAGCCGTACCCGGGCAAGATGGTGTCGCCCTCCCACAGGTCGAGCCACGACTCGAACCAGGGGCCCGGGTGGTGGTCGATCCGGTAGTAGCGCCGAGCCGCGATCCCGAGCGGCTTCGCGTCGTCCCGCTTCACCCCGGCCTGTGCCGACAGCTTCGAGGAGGCGCCGTCGGCCGCGAACACCAGCCGAGCGCGGATCGGGAACGGCGCGCCCTCGCGGTCCTCGGCATCGCGAGCGAGCACGCCGCGCACCCACCCCTCCTCGAGGATCGGGGCGACCGCCTCGGTGCGCTCGAGTAGGCGGGCGCCGGCCTTCTCGGCGCGCCGCACGAGCATCTCGTCCAGGTCCGAGCGGGTCCCGACCAGCCCGTAGTCCGGGAAGCCGCGGAGCTTCGGCCAGGGGAACTCGACCATCGTGCGCTTCGAGTAGACGCGGAGGCCCTCGACGCGCTCGAACCGTGGATCGGTGGTGTCGATCCCCATCCGCAGGAGCGAGCGGACGCTCCGGGGCGTGAGGCCGTCGCCGCAGACCTTCTCCCGGGGGAAGGCGGCCCGGTCCAGCACCGTCACGTCGACCCCGTGGCGAGCGAGGTGGTAGGCGGCCGCCGAGCCGCCGGGGCCCGCGCCGACCACGAGGACGTCGGTATCGATCGCGCTCCTCGAGTCAGGCACCGTCCCCCACCCTGTCGGCCTTGTGAAGAGGTTCACAAGCGATGCTACCCGAAGCCGCGAGAAGCACGGAACGGGCCGGAGCGCCGGCCGCCGGCGGGCGGCGCGAGGCCGCCGATCAGGCGCGAGCGTGGTCCCAGGACACGAGCCGGCTCGGTACGATGCGCAGGAACGCGAGACCGCGGACCTCCTCGGTGAATCGCCCGAACCCCTCCCCCGCGAGCAGCGATCGGTACTTCTCGTGCCACGCGGACATCGGCGCCCGCATCGAGACGTGCTCGGCGGCGTAGGGCTCGGCGATCCCCTCGATGAGGACGCCGGCGATCTCGATCCAGCTCCGACCGACGTCGATCGTGACCGAGACCCGGGGTTCGGCGAGCGCGTTCCGCCACGTCCGGCCCTCGCGCCGGGTCGAGACGTACACCGCGTCCTCGAGCCAGACGAACCACAGGGGCACGACGTGCGGCGAGCCGTCGGCCCCCACGGTCGCCACCGAGACGACCGGAAGGGTCCCGAACAGCTTGCGGGCTGCGGCGGCGTCCACCTCAGGCCTCCGGAAGCGCGATCGAGGCCGCCAGCGCCCGCAGGGCGGCGGCGGCGACGGGCTCGAGCCTCACGCCTTCGAGCGCGCCGATCGCTCGGTCGACGAGGTCGCGGACGCGCTCGACCGCACCGGCCGGCGCTTCGAGGTCGAGCACGTCGTCCCGAAGCTGGAAGGCCTCGCCGGCGGGTCGACCGAACGCGAGCAGCGACGCCTCGAGCTCGGCGGGGGCGCCCGCGAGCGCCGCGCCGATCGCGAGCGGGCCCTCGACCGTGTACGAGCCGGTCTTCAGCTCGGCGACGTGCTCGGCGGACGCGAGGTCGCCCCGGGCGGCCCCGAGCAGGTCCAGGTACTGGCCGGCGGCCATCTCGAGCCGCATGCGGTCGAAGCGATCGAGGGCCGCCCGCATGCGCTCGGCGGGGAAGCCGGCCTCCCGGAACAGCCCCTCGGCGAGCACCGCGGCGAGATCGCCGACCAACACCGCCGCCGACCGTCCCCGCCCGGCCGAGCCACCGGCGAACCTGCGCGCGAAACGGACCTGCGTGGTCTCGACGCCCCGCCGCTCGGTCGCCTCGTCCATGACGTCGTCGTGGACCAGGGCGAACGTGTGGAGCAGCTCGAGCGCCGCGGCCGCCCGCACGATCGGCTCGCCATCCTGGCCCCCGCACGCGCGGTAGCCGAGGTAGCAGAACGCCGGACGCAGCCGCTTGCCACCCGCCCGGAGGAGGCGCTCGAGCTCCTCGACGAGGACCCCCGCCGAGGGATCGAGCGACTCGAGCTCGGCCCGGCGCGCCGCCAGCTCCGAGGCGAGCACCGCGTCGACCCGCGAGCGGACGGCCTCGACGACCGGGGGAAGGGTGAGGGCGGGGCCGGCCGAGACGTCCATCGGCCGCAGTATCGCAGTCGGCGCGGGGACTGCTATCGTTCTGCGAACGCGCGCCGACCGACCCCACGCATGACCCGCTTCCAACGACTCGCTCTCGTCACCGCTGCCGCCACCGTGCTGCTGTTCACGGTCGGCGGCCTGGTCCGCGGCACCGGCTCGGGGCTCGGCTGCTCGACGTGGCCCGCGTGCGAGCCGGGCCGGCTCTTCCCGGGCGGCACCGTGACCTCGCTGATCGAGTTCTCGCACCGGGCCGTCGCGTTCCTCGTGATCGTGCTCACCCTGGCGTCTGCCGTGGTCGCCTGGCTCGACCACCGGCGCGAGCGCGCGCTGCTCGTCATCTCCGTCGTCTCGTTCCCGCTCGTGCTCGCGCAGGCGGTGCTCGGCGGTGTGGTCGTCGCGACCGACCTGAACCCCTGGTGGCTGACCGCGCACTTCGTCGCCGCCCTCGCGCTCATCGCCGACGTCACGGTGATGGCGGTGCTCGCCTTCGCGCCGGCCCGCTCGGGGACGCGCCGAGGCGGCTTCCCGGCGCTCGCGCTGCTCACCACCGCGACGACGGGGGTGCTCCTGCTCGTCGGCACCTACATCCGGGCCAAAGGCCCGGCGTACGGCATCGCCTTCACGGACTGGCCGCTCATGGACGGGCGGCTCGTGCCGACGCTCGGCGGGGTGCGGACGCCGATGTTCCTGCATCGCGTGCTCGCGTTCTCGGCGTTCCTGCTCGTGCTGTGGACGGCGATCCGGGCCCGGACGATGCGCCCGCGCTCGGGCGCGATCGTGGCCCTCTCGACGACCGCGCTCGGGCTCTTCGCTGCGCAGATCATGGTCGGGGCGGCCAACGTGTGGACGAGGCTCCGCCCGTGGGCGATCGTGCTCCACGTCGCGTTCGCCGTGCTCGTGTGGACCACGCTCGTCGCGCTCGCTGCGGCGAGCCGCCGGCTGGCCGTGCGTTCGGAAGCGTCCGAGGCGCTCGAGGCTCGCACGAACGGCCACCGGGGGACGCTTCGCCAGACGATGAGCGCGTACGTCCAGCTCACGAAGCCCCGCATCATCGTCCTCCTGCTCATCACCACGGTGCCGGCGATGGTGCTCGCGGAGGGGGGACTGCCGTCGCTCGGACTGGTGCTCGCCACCCTCTTGGGAGGGACCGTCGCCGCGGGCTCGGCGAACGCGATCAACTGCTACCTCGACCGGGACATCGACGAGATCATGCGCCGAACCCGCAAGCGGCCGCTCCCCGCCCACCAGGTCGATCCCGAGCGCGCCCTGGGGTTCGGGTTCGTGCTCGGCGCGGCGTCCTACGTGTTCCTCGCGATGACGGTGAACGTGCTGGCCGCCTCGCTCGCGCTGTCGGCGATCGCGTTCTACGTCTTCGTCTACACGATGTGGCTGAAGCGGACGAGCACCCAGAACATCGTGATCGGCGGGGCCGCGGGCGCGATCCCCGCGCTCGTCGGGTGGGCGGCCGTCACGGGCACCGTGGCCCCGCCCGCGTGGATCCTGTTCGCGATCGTGTTCGTGTGGACGCCGCCGCACTTCTGGGCGCTCGCGATGCGGTACGCCGGCGACTACGCGGCGGCCGGCGTCCCGATGCTCCCCGTCGTGCGCGGCGACGGCGAGACGCGCCGACAGATCCTCCTGTACTCGCTCGCGCTGTTCGGCACGACGCTCCTCCTCGTGCCGATCGGCCACATGGGGGCCGTCTACGCGGCGACGGCGATCGTGCTCGGCGCGGCGTCCTACGTGTT
>JBLNAW010000166.1:0-5116 GCA_050259555.1 Solirubrobacterales bacterium | reverse complement strand
CGAGCCGGTCGCCGAACTTCGGCTGCCAGGTGACCGTGTTGCCGCTCTGCGTGCCGTTCGAGCTGATGACCTTACCCGGGAAGGTGATCGCGATGCGGATCTCGGCGGAGTCGAGGAACGCCGCGGCGCCCGTCCCGCCCATGGCCCCCGTCGCCCCGGACGTGCCTTGGGAGAGGTCGAGCACGCCGGAGACGACGAACGCGTCGCCGTCGCGCGTGATCTTGAGCGCCTCAGGGTCGGTCGGGTCGCTGAACTCGGTGATCGGCACCGAATCGAACGTGAACTTCTTGCCGACGAACTTGTCGTCGCTGTAGTCCGCGCTCGTCACGCCCTTCACGTCGCTCGGCAGCGGCGAGTCCGAACCAAGCAGATCGTCGACCGAGCCGCCGGTGAGCGCCAGGACGTCTTTGTTCACCGCGAAGATCATCGAGCCCGACACGGTGTTGTCGGTCCCGATCTTCAGGTCCATATCGAGCTTCAGGCAGCCGGTCAACAGCAGCGCGAGCGCGGCGACCATCGCCAGGCGCCCGGCCGTCCCCATCCGCTTCGTCATCGCGAGCCCCCTCGGTCCGGTCACAGGGCGCAGCCTACCCCGGCGACGGCCGGGTTGCGCGAGGTCACGGGCCTTCGCCGATCTCCGCGGCCTCGGCTCGGTTCTCCCGCGCTTCGTTCGCGGCGGCGATCGCGACGACGAGCGCCGCGGCCGGATCGGCCCACCACCAGCCCATCATTGCGTTCAGCGCGAGCCCCGTGAGGGTGGCGGTCGACAGGATCCCGTCGAGGAAGGTCATCGACGCCTCGGACCGGAGCGGCGCCGAGTCCAGGCGCACGGCGAGCCGCCGCTTCGCCGCCGCGAGCACGAACATCACGACCGCCGTCACCGCGAGGTACGCGATCCCGATCGGGGAATCGCCGGCGCGCCGACCGGTGACCAGGTCGCGGATCGCGACGACCGCGAGGATCGCGGCGAGCAGCGCGAAGGCGATCGCCACGAGCCGGAGCGCGAGCCTCGTCCGCTCGGGGCGGTCGAACTCGTGTCCCGGACGGACGTGCCACACGACCACCGAGGACGCGAAGACCTCGATGATCGAGTCGGTCCCGAACCCCACGAGCGCGAGCGAGCCCGCCGCGACCCCGAGGGCGATCGTGAACACGGCCTCGCCGAGGTTCCAGGCGATCGTCGCGTACTCGAGCAGGAGCGCCCGGCGTTGGAGGCCTGCGCGAACGGACGGATCGGTGGCCATCCGATCAGCCTCGGATCAGGTACGCGATCCCGACGGCGAAGCCGATCGCGACGACGATGCGGCGCAGCAGCTCGGCGCGCATCCGCCCCGCGAGACGGCCACCGACCGAGCCCCCGATGAGCGCGCCGACCGCCATCACGAGCGCGGCCGACCAGACGACCTTGCCCGAGAACAGGAAGAAGACCGCCGCCGTCACGTTCACGCAGAACGAGAGCCCCTGCTTCAGCGCGTTGATCCGGGTGAGCGAGTCCTCGAGCACGAGCCCGAGCACCGCGAGCAGGATCACGCCGAGCCCCGCCCCGAAGTAGCCCCCGTACACGGAGGCGGCGAACGCGGGCACCGCAACCCACACCGCACTCGGATCCGAGCCCGCGCGCTCGGACAGCCGACGCATCACCCGCGTGCGGATCGCGTCCTGGAAGAGAAGCAGGCCGCTCGCGCCGAGGATGAGGAACGGCACGAGATCGCGGAACAGCTTCTCCCCCGTCGAAAGGAGCAGGATCCCTCCGGCGAGTCCGCCGAGGACGGCGACCGGCACCAACAGCCGCAGGCGAGCCTCTTGACCCTTCAGGTCGTTCCGCTGCGCGTACGTACCTCCGAGGTACCCCGGCGACAGGGCGACCGTGTTCGTGACGTTGGCGGAGACGGCCGGCACGCCGATCGCGGTGAGCATCGGGAACGTGATGAGCGTCCCGCCGCCGGCGATGGCGTTCACCGCGCCGCCGGCGATCGCCGCGAGCGCGACCAGCACGTGGTCGAGCGCGCTCAGGTCCACGGGCGCACGATATCGGTGGACGGGCCTGGAGGAACGGGACTCAGACCTTGAGGATCGGGCAGGTCATCGTGCGGGTGATGCCGGGCACGAGCTGAACCTCGTCCACCAGCTTGCTGAGGGCGCCGAGATCCTCGGTCTCGACGCGCGCGACGAGGTCGTACGGCCCCGTCACGTAGTGGACGAGGACCACGCCGGGAACCTTGCGGATCTCCGACGTCACCGCCGCCCCGGTCCCCATCTCGCACTGGATCAGCAGGAACGCCTCGACCATCGACTCGCCACCTCCGTGTTCGCCGGTCCCCATCTTGGCCGCTCACGACGCCCTCCGGCACGCCCGAACGGCCCACGGCCCCCGGGGCGAGCTGCCGCCCCGAGACCTGCGCGGATGACGCTCGCTCGTCCGCCCGCCAACATGAGGCCCGTGTCCGCGCGTCAGTGGAACTTCTCGGCCGGTCCGGCCACGCTCCCCCTCTCGGTACTCGAGCGCGCTCGGGACGAGCTGGTGTCCCTCCCCGGCGCCGGTGCATCGGTCCTCGAGATCAGCCACCGGAGCTCGGCGTTCGAGGAGATCCTCGGCGAGGCCGAGGCGAACCTGCGTGAACTGCTCGGCGTGCCGGAGGGGTACCGGGTGCTGTTCCTCCAGGGCGGTGCGTCGCTCCAGTTCTCGATGGTGCCGATGAACCTCCTCGGGCAGGGCACGGCCGAGTACGTGATCACGGGCTCGTGGGCCAAGAAGGCGCTCGCCGAGGCGAAGAAGGTCGGCTCGGCGCGGGTGGTGTGGGACGGCGCCGAGACCTCGTTCACGACGGTGCCGGATCTCGGCGCGCTCGAGCTCGACCCCGCGGCGGCCTACCTCCACGTGACCTCGAACGAGACGATCCAGGGCGTCGAGCTCGCCGACGGGTTCGAGCCGGTGGGGGGTGCGCCGCTCGTCTGCGACGCGTCGTCCGACTTCCTGTCGCGCCCCCTCGCGATCGAGCGCTACGGCCTGCTCTACGCAGGCGCGCAGAAGAACGCCGGCCCCGCAGGGTTGACGATCGTGCTGCTCCGCGAGGACCTGCTCGAGCGGATCCCCGACGGTCTGCCGACGATGCTCGACTACCGCACGCACGCCGAGAGCCGATCCCTGTACAACACGCCGCCGTCGTTCGCGGTCTACGTGTTCATGCTCGTGGCGCGGTGGCTGCGCGACGAGGTCGGCGGTCTCGCGAAGATGCATGAGCGGAACCGCGCGAAGGCGGCCACGCTCTACGAGGCGATCGACGCGAGCCAGGGCTTCTACCGCGGCCACGCGGTGCCGGAGGCCCGCTCGCTCATGAACGTGACGTGGCGCCTGCCGGCCGAGGATCTCGAGAAGACCTTCGTCGCCGAGGCGACCGCGCAGGGCCTGCTGGAGCTCAAGGGCCACCGCTCGGTCGGCGGCATCCGGGCGTCGATCTACAACGCGATGCCGCTCGAGGGTGTCGAGGCGCTCCGCGCGTTCATGGACGACTTCCGCGCGAGGAACGTCTAGCGGCCGAGCGATCGGCGTCGCGGGTCAGCCGAGGACGAGCACCGCGGTGCCCGCGGCCCCCGACCGGGCGTGCGCGATCGCGTCGTTCGCTCGCTCGAGCGCGAAGGGCACGATCTCGGTCTGCACGCCGGCCATCGGCGCCACTGCGAGGAACTCGAGGCCGTCTCGGCGCGTGAGGTTCGCGACCGACCGCAGCACGCGCTCGCCCCACAGGATCTCGTACGGGAACGAGGGGATGTCGCTCATGTGGATCTCGGCGCAGACGACGCTGCCGCCGGGAGCCACGGCTCGGAGCGCGATCGGCACGAGCTCGCCGGCGGCCGCGAAGCAGATCGCGGCGTCGAGCTCCTCGGGCGGTGGCTGCGTCGAGTCGCCGGCCCACACGCACCCGAGCTCCTTCGCCGCACGCTGCGTCTGCTCGTCGCCGGGACGGGTGAACGCGAAACACCGGCGTCCCTGCATCCTCGCGACCTGGGCGACGAGCCTCGCCGCGTTCCCGAAGCCGTAGAAGCCGAGCCGCTCGGCATCGCCGGTCATCCGCAGCGCGCGCCAGCCGATCAGGCCGGCGCAGAGCAGCGGCGCGGCCTGGTCGTCGGGGTAGCCCTCGGGGACGGGGAAGGCGTACCGGGCGTCGGCCACGAGCATCTCGGCGTAGCCGCCGTCGAGCTGGTAGCCGGTGAACCGCGCTCGACGGCAGAGGTTCTCGAGGCCGCCCACGCAATACGCGCACTCCCCGCACGTCCAGCCGAGCCACGGCACGCCGACCCGGTCGCCGAGCGCGAGATCCTCGACCCCCGCGCCGAGCGCCTCGACCGTGCCGACGACCTGGTGGCCGAGCACGAGTGGGAGCTTCGGCTCGGGCAGCTCGCCGTCCACGACGTGCAGGTCGGTCCGGCACACGCCGCACGCGCCGACCGAGATCCGGACCTGTCCGGGACCCGGCTCGGGCACCGGGACCTCGCGGGGCTCCAGCGGCCGGCCCGGCGCATCCAGGACCATCGCCCGCATGGTGGCCATGCCTCGAAGTATCGCCGCCCGTAGACTCGGATGTCGGACACCCGATGGGGGGGATGCGACATGGTCGAAGGCTCGAAGGAAGCCTGGGACGACGTCGGCGACAAGTTCGCGACGTTCGGCCGCGCGCTCGCCGCGCGCTACAAGCAGCTCGAGCAGGAGCGCGGCACCACGACCGATGAGGACAAGCGCAAGCTCGAGGAGGCGATCCAGACCGTCACGCGGACCCTGGATCAGGCCTTCACGTCGCTCGGGGACACGCTCCGCGATCCCCACGCGCAGCAGGGGTTGAAGGATGCCGCCCGCTCGGTCGGCGACGCGCTCGGCGTGACGTTCTCGGAGGTCTCGGGCGAGGTCCGCAAGCGCATCGGCCGCGGCGGTGACACGACCGATGCGCCGGAGCGTCCGGACGCCTCGGCGGGAGGGGACGAACCGAAGGCCTGAAGCCGTGGCGGACGTCGTCGTCGTCGGCGCCGGCGTGATCGGGTTGTCGTGGGGGGGGGCCCACCCGCGCGCCGGGGGGGCCCACCGCGGGGGGGTCGCGGGTCACGGCGGCGGCGCCGCCGGCGC
>JBLNAW010000165.1:0-3904 GCA_050259555.1 Solirubrobacterales bacterium | reverse complement strand
CCGCACCGGTGAAGAGCGCGAACCCCGCGAACAGGACGAGGATGCCGCCGAGCAGGTGGATCCACCCCCACGTCGTCGCGTCGAACTGCAGGAAGTAGACATCGCCTTGGGCTGAGGTGCCCACCGCCGGTACGACCCGCAGGAACTCGTCCTCGAAGATGCCGGCCAGGCCGGCGATCGCGTGGAACGTGCCGATCATGATCATCATGAAGCCCGCGAAGAACGTCCACCCGACCGCCCAGCTGCTCGGCGCCGCTTCCGACCTGGACATGCGCTCCCCCTTTCCTCCCGCCTCGCCGCACCGAGGCGAGGCGTGACCCTCCCGACGTCAGATACCTTCCCGACCATGCCCATGGGAACCGAGTAGAGCCAGGTCCCGCATCACCCACACGGCATGAAACATGCTCGGGTCAACGTTCGATCGCCTGGTCGGCCACCCTCGCGGAGCGGTGCGCCATCGGCAACGCGGGCGTGACGGCGAGCCGCGCCCCTAGGACGACCGCTGGCGATCGGTGAGGACCCGTGTCAACGCCGGGCCCGAGCTCTTTCGCCCGAACAGGATGATGCGCTGCACGAACACCCCTGCGAGGCTCCTCTCGCTCGGACCGAACGGTCCGATGTCTGGTGGTCCGTCCGAAGGGAGGTCCCCGTGAGCGATACCGATGTCGAGATCGGGCCGATCGACTACCTCGTGGTGGAGTGGCCGGCCGGGAAGGAGCCGACGGGTGAGGGCCTGCCGCTGCTGGTCGACCTCGTCGAGCGGGGAGTCATCCGCCTGCTCGACCTCGCTTTCATCCACAAGGAGGAGGACGGCACGATCAACGGTCTCGAGATCAACGACCTCGGTGACGAGTCGGGGCTGATGGTGTTCGAGGGAGCGTCGTCGGGGCTGCTGGGTGAGGACGACTACCAGGAGGCCGGGGCGGCCATCGAGCCCGGGTGTTCGGCCGCGCTGCTGATGTACGAGAACACGTGGGCGGCGCCGTTCGCCACCGCGCTCCGCCACAGCGGCGCTCAGCTCGTCGCGACCGGTCGGATCCCGATCAACGCGTTCATCGCAGCGCTCGACGAGCTCGAAGGGAAGGAGTGATCCGACCATGCCAGGTCTGATCCGTGGAGTCGCTCGAACAGCAGCGATCGCAGGCACGGCAACCGCCGTGTCGAACAGGGTCTCTCGTCGTCAGGCGAGCAGGTGGGCGGCTCAGGAACAACCCGGGCCGGCCTACGAGGAGGCGCCCACTACCCCCGCTGCACCGACGACCGACGTCAAGATCGCCCAGCTCAAAGAGCTCGCGCAGCTGAAGGATGCAGGGGTTCTGACGGAGGCCGAGTTCGACGCGCAGAAGGCCAAGATCCTCGCCGGCTGAGCCGCTGCCGCGAGAAGGAGGGTGTCGCATGGCCGACCTGATCGCGATCGGGTACGCCGACACCACCACCGCGGTGGAGGCGATGGAGGAGGTCGAGCGGCTCCAGCGCGGACTCGGCATCGAGGCCGACGCCGTCGCGGCGATCATCCGTTCCGAAGACGGGAGGCTGCGGACGATCACGAACCAGCACACCGTCGGAGCGGGCGCCGTCTCCGGCATCTTCTGGGGCACGCTGTTCGAGGTGCTGTTCTTCGTACCGTTCCTCGGCATGGCAGCCGAGGCCGGCATGGTCACCGTCATGGGGAAGACGGCCAGGTCGGGCATCGACCAGTCGTTCCAGGACCAGGTCCGGGACATGCTCAAACCCGGCACCTCGGCGTTGTTCATCGTGGTGGAGAGGGTCACACGGGATGACGTGATCGCCACTCTGTCAAGGTTCGGAGGTTCCGTCCTCAAGACTCAGCTGCCCGAGGAGTTGACGCAGCAGGTCAACGAGGGATCGCACGGAGCCGCCTCCTCCTGAGGGCCGTACACGCTGCCGGGTGTCCGTGCGAACGCGGGCCACCTGGGCGTGAGCCCTGCCTGCCGATGCGTTACCGTGAACCCCTGGAAACCGGCCACCACGGGGTCGAAACAGGGGGTACGGGAAACGGTGGGGAAGGCGGCACTCGCGACACAGGTTCCACGCGACGAGGCTGAGCGATCGTTGCTGGTTTCGCGATGGGGCCTGTTCCCGTCGAGGTTCGCTCCTGGGTTCACGAGACCTACCGACGTCCTCCGCGAGGACCTGGTCCGGCTGCTGGGAGCCGCACGCGATCGACTCGTGAGCGTCATCGCTCCCGCGGGCTACGGGAAGACCACGCTCCTCGTCCAACACGTCGACGCCGATGCCCGCCCGTCCGCTTGGCTGACCATCGGCCTCGACTGCAACGATCGGACGACGCTGGCGCGATACCTCGCACTCACGCTCTTGCCGATCACCCCGATCCCGGAAAGCCTCATGAGGGAGCTCGGAGCTATGCGCCAGCGCCGCGGAGCGCTGGAGGCGGGCCTCGGGGCCATGATCGGGCAGGCGTCCCCGTTCACGCTCGTGCTCGACGACGCTCACCTGCTGTATGACCGGCCATGCGTCGAGCTGATGGGCTCGCTGTTCGCGGAGATCCCCGACGGCGCCCAGGTCCTGCTGGCTGGCCGATACGAGACGTCGATCCCGTTGGCGATGGTTCGCTCCCGCGGCGATCTCCTCGAACTGGGTATCGAGGAGCTCCGCTTCGGCACGGACGACGCCGGGAGGCTGCTCCGGAGCGCCGGCGCCTCGAGCATCAGCGAAGAGGAGGTCGTGTCGGTCACGGAGCAGACCGAAGGGTGGGCGGTCGGTCTCTACCTGACCGCCCGGTCGTGGACCGACGAGCAGCGGGCCCCCCGATCGATGCGGGGCGACGACCGGCACATCGCCGACTACCTGCGAGAAGCGATGTTGGACGAGTTGCCGGCCGACCAGATCGAGTTCCTCCTCGAGAGCTCGGTGCTCGAGGTACTCACTGGCCCGCTCTGCGACGCGGCCCTCGACAGGACCGGATCCGGCGCGCTGCTCCAGGCCTTGGAGGCCTCGAACCTCTTGGTGGTGCCGTTAGACCATCAGCGACGAAGCTACCGGTACCACAACCTGCTCCGGGAGATGCTCCGAAGGGAGCTCGAGGACCGCTCACCCCACCTCATCGGGCCGATCACGGCGCGAGCGTCCGCCTGGTGGGAGCAGGAGGGATCGGTGGAGCGCGCGATCACGTACGCGATGATCGGCCGCCACATCGACCGCGTCGCTGAGCTGATCGAGCGGCATATGCACGCCGCGTACTACGGAGGGCGTGCCGGTTCGGTGCGCGCCTGGCTGACGTGGTTCCGGGCGAACGCACGGATCGAGAGGTATCCGAGGGTCGCCGTCCTGGCGATGTTCTCGTCCTGCCTGGACGGAAACGCGGTCGAGGCAGACCTTTGGGCCGAAGGGGCCTCGGGACCGTTGGATGCCACGATGGAGGGTGTCCGATCGCTCGCCCGGGCGGTGATGTGCCGCGACGGCGTTGAGCGCATGCTCGCCGAAGCCGAGCATGCAGCCTCGCTGATCGACCCTCGGAGCCCGTTCCGGGCGGCGGCCGCCACCATGCCCGGCCTCGCGTTGCACGCCTTGGGCAGGCGTGAGGAGGCCGTGGAGGTGCTCGAGGAAGGGCTGCGGGTCGGCGAGGAGTTCGGGGTCGGTCCCGCCCAAGTGGTCGCGCACGTGGAGCTCGGGGTCCTCGCGCTCGAGCACGGTGAGGTCGACGCCGCCTCGAGGCACGCCGTGCAAGCCCATCAGATCATCGAGGAGCGGAGCCTCGAGGGGTACTACGTGCACGTCCTCGCGTCCTCGCTCAGCGCTCGCGTCCGGCTGGTCCAGGGCGACCCCGAGCGAGCTCGTTGGAGCCTGAACGAGGCCCTGTCGATCGAGCCGGGGCTCAGTTACGCCACCCCGACGTTCGCCGTCCAGTCGTCGATCTTGCTCG
>JBLNAW010000164.1:0-3394 GCA_050259555.1 Solirubrobacterales bacterium | reverse complement strand
GCACGATCTTCTCGTTCCTCGCCCAGCGCGAGCTGCCGGAGCTGGACGAGCTCTTCACGACACCGCACGGCGTGGACCTCGGAGCCGTCTGCGTGTCGGCGGGCGTCGGGCATCAGCGGGTAGAGCGATCGGCGGACCTCGTGCCCGCGCTCGAGCGATCGATGGGGACCGCCGGGATCGGCGTCGTGCAGGTGGTCGTCGATGCCGAGCTCAACCGCTCGCGCCACGCCGAGATCGCTGCGGCGGTGAGGGACGCGCTCGGCTAGCCCCAGCGGAGCGAGTCGAGGAGCGCGCGGAACTTCCGCTCGGTCTCGTCGAGCTCCTGGGAGGGATCCGAGTCGGCGACGATCCCCGCGCCGGCGAACACGCGGGCCGTCGTGCCGGTGATCTCGGCGCACCGGAGCGCGATCGCCCACTCGCCGTCGCCGTCGGCATCCACCCAGCCGACCGGTCCCGCGTAACAGCCGCGGTCGAGCGGCTCGAGCTCGGCCAGGACGGCGCGCGCCGTGTCTCGCGGCGTGCCGCAGACGGCCGGGGTGGGGTGTAACGCCGCGACCAGGTCGAGTGCACTGCGCACCGAGGCCGTGAGCTCGCCGCGGAACGGGGTCGCCAGGTGCCACACGTTCGCCGTGCCGAGGAGCTCGGGCTCGTGCGGGTATCGCAGGTCTTCGCAGAGCGGCGCGAGCACCGCGGCCACATCCTCGACGACGAGCGCGTGCTCCTCCCGATCCTTGGTCGAGGCGAGCAAGCGCTCGGCCGACGCGCGATCTTCCTGCAGGTCGCCGAACCGCGGTGCCGAGCCGGCGAG
Source organism: Solirubrobacterales bacterium (assembly GCA_050259555.1). GTDB lineage: Bacteria > Actinomycetota > UBA4738 > UBA4738 > HRBIN12 > HRBIN12. Next base: position 2,586 of record JBLNAW010000164.1, on the reverse strand, counting down.
CGGCGTCGCCGCGACCTCGAGACCCTCCTTCCGCACGAGGAGCTCGGGGGTGGCCCCGACGAGGACCCCCGTCGGCACGAGGTCTCCGGCATCGAGCGCGAGCTCGGGAGAGGCGAAAGCCCAGCAGTCGGGGTCGACCGCCCGGAGTCGCCAGAGCAGCTGCTTCGCATCCAGGGCACGGTCCGCCGCGACCACGATGGAGCGCGCGAGCACGACCTTGCGGAGCCGGCCGGCCCGGATCCGTCGCGTGGCCTCGAGGACGGCGGCGGCGTACTCGTCCGGCTCGGGGTCGGGGCGCAGGTGGATGTCCTCGAACGCGTCGTGCGGCACGGCGCGCCCGGTCCACCGCTCGCGCTCGGGGTTGAACGGCGCGAGACCCTCGGCGACGACGTCGAGCAGTCGCGTCTCCCCCTCGCGGCGACGGACCACCGAGCGCTCGGGCACCACGAGATGCGCGGGCCATCCGGCATCGAACGGGATGGCGCCGACGGCGATCGGCGCGGGGACGGCCTCACCGTCGCGGCGGATCTCGCGGAGGATGGTCTCGACCTCCCGGGCCAGGGTCGTGATGCGCTCGGGGCCGCCCTCGACGCCGATCCGCTCGGCGATCCCGACGGTCGACACGCCGAGTCCGGCCCGCTCGAAGAAGAACCCGCCCGCGCGATAGTTCGCGAGGAGGTCGAAGGAGGGGCCGAGCGTCTTCGCGCGGGCGACGAGGGTGGCCACGTCCTAGCTCCGCGTCCCGACGAGCAGCTGGGCGATGCCGCCGGCCAGCGGGAGACGAACCGCATCCGGGAAACCGGCCCGGTGGACGAGCGCGAGGAGCCCGTCCCGCGAGGGCAGGTAGGCCATCGAGCGCGGCAGGTACGCGTACGCCTCGCGATCCGAGAGCGCTCCGCCGATCAGCGGGACGATCCGGTTGAAGTACACACGGTGGCCGGTGCGCATCACGGGGTTGTCCGGCTCGCTCGCCTCGAGGAACGCGACGCGCCCGCCGGGACGGACGACGCGGGCGGTCTCGGCGAAGAGCGACGGGAGGTCGATGACGTTGCGGAGCGCGAACCCGCACGTGGCACCCTCCATCGCACCGTCTCGGAGCGGGAGGTGCAGGATGTCGGCCTGCACCAGGTGCGCGTCGGTCCGGGCGCTCCGGAGCATGCCGAGCGAGAAGTCGAAGCCGACGACGCGGTATCCGCTGCGGAGGAGCTCTCGGCAGAAGTCGCCGGTCCCGCAGGCGAGGTCGGCCACCTGGGCGCCTCCGGGGAGACGGAGCTCGCGGATCGCGCGCCGTCGCCACCCGACGTCCATCCCGAAGGTCATCACGCGGTTCACCAGGTCGTACCGTGCCGAGATCGTGTCGAAGAGCCCGCGGACGGCGCGCGCCTTCTCGTCTCCGGTCGGGAGGGACGCGGTCACGTGAGCTTGTCCTCGGCGGTGGCGAGGAGGACGCGGCGGAAATGCGTGGCGACGATGTTCGTGACCGCCGGCAAGAGGGTGTCGAAGGCCTCGACGAGCTGCGCGGCCGCGTCCTCTTCGGAGGCGGACGTGTCGCGGATCGGCTTGCGGACGTACCGGTCGAACAGCTCCACCGCGCGATCCGCGATCTGGACCATGGCGCTGTTCGCGTCCCGCGCGAGCGAGAGCAGTTCCCCGAGCGGCAGTCCGAACTCGAGCAGCCGGAGCGCCGCCCGAACGGTCTCGATGTCGGCGCTGGTGTACCGGGTCTCGCCGTCCTCGACGACGCCGAGGCGGATCCCCTCGCGCTCCACGGCTTGGATCAGGGAGGCGGGGACCCCTGCGCGGCTCGAGAACGCTTCGAGCGTGAGGCGCTCCTCGGCCGGGCCCTCGCCGCGCGCCGCCGCGACCGCCGCCGCGAGCTCGACGTCGGTGCGCTCGAGCTCGCCGTTCAGTACGCGCTCGATCGCCGCGAGCGTGAGCCCCTTGCGCTGGAGCGAGCGCACCTCGCGGATCCGTTCGGCGTGCGCCGGGCCGTACCACGCCACGCGACCCTCCCGCTCGGGCGGGGGGAGCAGGCCGCGGGATTGGTAGTAGCGGACGGTGTCGACGGAGACGTCGCACGCCGCGGCGAGCTGCTCGACGCGATACCTCACGACCGGTAACTCTACGAGTGTTCGCTCACAGCATCCACGGGCCGGGGCCCGCTCAGATCGTCTGCGAGACGAGCGTGAGGATCGCGCAGTCGGCGCTCGAAACGACCCACACGACGATCCGCTCGGGCGGTTGCCCGCCCCCGGGGCCCTCTTGCAGGACGCCCAGGTACGCCGGCGTGCCGAGGTACCGCGCCTCGATCACCCGGACGAGGGTGTCCCGCTCGCCGAGGGTCGCGCCGCTCGCGACGAGGCAGGACGTCGCGTCGTCGGGCGGGGCGAGTGTCGCCGCCGCATCGCGCGCGGGCAAGGCGGGGACCACGTCGGCCGCGTCGACGGCGAGGCGCTTCACGTCCCGCTCGTCGAAGTTGCGGTCCAGCACCTCGGTCTGCACCGGCGCGCCCGACCCGACCATGGTGCCCGCGCTGTCCCCCGCCTGCATCTCTGCCGAGGGGGCCCGGGCGTTCCCGGCCTCCTT
>JBLNAW010000163.1:0-3280 GCA_050259555.1 Solirubrobacterales bacterium | reverse complement strand
CGCCGCGCGGATCGCGTTGCCGACCTCGGTCCAGAAGAAGGACGCGACGGGCTGCCTGCCGCTCGCGGTGAAGACCAGCCGCGTGCCGGGTGAGACCGCCGAGATGAACCTCGATGCCTCGGTGACACGTTGCACCTCGAGCGGGAACAGCTTCGGGGGGGTGCGGAACCACACCGATGCCGTCGGCCAGATGAACGCGATCACGACGGCCGCGCCGATCGCCCGGCCGGCGGGCTTCCGCCATCGAGCCGCCGCTCCGGACCCTCGGCCCGTCACGTCACGCACGACGTCGGGGATGCCGAGCCCGAGGCCGATCGGGATCGCGAAGGCGAACGTCACGAGCCGCTCGGGCGGGAACCACCCCGTCACGAACGCGACGCCGCCTCCGAGGACGAGCACCGCCGCCCACGCGGACAGGTACCGGCCCAGGAAGCTTCGCGCGTGCAGGATCCCGAGAGCGACGAACGGAAGGCAGAGTGGCGCGTAGCTCCAGCCGTGGTCGATCAGGCGCTCGCGGAACAGCCCGGGGAGCTCGGAGCCGAGTCCGAGGCTCTGCATCACGTCGTCGCGGGAGGTATCGACGTGGATCGCCGACGCGCCGTGACCGAGCGCGAGGAGCCCCGCTCCGAACGTGAGTCCGGCGACGACGAGGACCGTGAGGAGCCTGCCGATCTCGGCCTGCCGATCCCCCCTCACGCGACGATCACGGACCAAGGTGGGAAGGGTCGTCAGCGCCAACACGACACCGCCGATCGCCCCGAAGGGAGGATGGGCGAGCGCCGCCGAGCCGAGGAGCCCGCCGGCTGCGAACGCACCCGCCCGCGAACCTCGCGCGAAGCACGCGGACGCCGCGAGGAACAGGACGGCCGCCATGAGGGTCGCGACGTACCCGACGGCGAGGTGTGCCGCGAACAGCCCCGCGAACGCGCTCGCCAGGTATCGCTTCCATCGGTCGCCCGCCGTCGACCCGCTCGAGACCAGAGCCAGGACGCCGAGCGACACGCAGACGGCGAGGACGATCTCGAGGACGGCGACGGCCGTCGCCGTCCCCAGGTGAAGGACGTCGCCGAGCGCCAGGAGGACGGCCGGGACCCCCGGGCGGCCCCGCACCGCGGCGAGGCCGTCCTGACCGGCCAGACGCGCCCACCAGATGTAGACGGGCGCGTCGGGCCCGACCGGGAACACGTACCCGCGCACGGCATAGGTGGCCAGGTACAGGGCGAACGATCCCGCCACGATCGCACCGGTCGTCGCGCCGTCCGCGAGCAAGGAGCGGCCGCTCGCGTCGCCGAGGCGATCCCCCATGAGGCGGGCAGCATCGCACGGCTCGATCGTCCAGGCGACCGGAGCCCGGGCGGGCCGAGCTTCCGGCGGCTCGGCCCATCGCGAGGGATCAGCCGAGCTCGGCCGCGATGCCCTCGGTCCAGACGCCGATCGCGTCCCAGTCGCGGAAGTCCCCGTCGGGAGCCTTCACGGCCTTCGCGATCATCCGCTCACCGAACCCGAGCGCCTCCGTGTCGAGCGCGCCGAAGAAGATCTGGTGGTCCCGTGGGCTCAGCGTCGCGCGGAGCTCGGGCAACTGGCGGATCTGGTCCATCCCATCCTGGATCTCCTCGCCGAGCGGGCCGCTGCTGAACAGCCAGACGGGAAGGGGCGCGAGTGCTTCGGCGTGGCGATGGACGAACTCCATCGCCTCCTTCATCCACGAGCCCGCGTAGACGGCGCTGCCGAGCACCACCGCATCGACCACGTCGAGGCTCTCGACCTCCTCAGCCTTGCGAGCCTCGGCGTCCATGCCGAGCGAGCGGAGCCGCTCGGCGACGAACGTCGCGATCCCCTCGGTGGCTCCGTGCTTACTGGCATAGGCGACGAGCACCGTCATGTCCAGGTCCTTCCCCTCGGCGTACCGGCGGATCTGCTCCATCGAAGGTGGCGCGTGGAGCGGTGGGCGGGCCGGGTCGTTCGGTCGACGGTGCCGGGGCCTTCCGGCGGAGTTGCGCCGTCCCGAGCCCTGCGGTCCGATACGAGCGCTCGCCGAGTCGCTCGGGCCGCCGTGGCCCGGAAGGGGGGACGACACATGGACGGAACGGCACGGCGCATGGATCTGGGGCGGCCGGCGAGCCGGCGCTCGCTCATCGCAGGCGGGCTGGGTGCGCTCGCGACGATCGTGGTCCAGGGACGGGCTCCGCAGGCGCGCGCCGGCGTGGGCGACCCCGTCCTGCTGGGGACCGCGAACCAGGCACGCCGGACGACCTCGATCGCGAACCCGGACGCCGACGAGACCACGATCCGCGTGCGCGCGAGAGGCTCGGCCGGGATCGCGCTCGACGGCCGGTGCGAGCGAGGGACCGCGCTCCACGGCCTGTCGACCCACGGCAGCGGCGTGAGCGGGGAGACGGTGTTCGGCACCGCGGTCTCGGGGCTGGCGATCGAGCCGGGGAGCTACGCGGTCTCCGGGAACTCGAACGCCGGCGTCGGCGTGCAGGGGGGAAGCGACAGCGGCGTAGGGGTTCAGGGCAACTGCGCCTTCGGGGTCGCGGTCGAGGGTGCGAACGTCTCCGAGACCTCCCCCGCGGTGCGTGGCTGGGCACAGAACGGGCAGACCGGCGTCGCGGGGCTGAGTACGGCGTCCGGCGGGGACGTGGTCGCGAGCCCGACGGGGGTGGGCGTGTTCGGTGTCTGCGACGACCCGGCGGGCCGGGGGGTCCTGGCTCGGAGCACCGATGGCCTCGCGCTCGAGACCGACGGACGGGTGAGGTTCGGTACGTCGGGCCTGGCGACCGTGCCCGCCGGCTCGTCGGAGGTCCTCGTCACGCCGGCATTCGAGGTCCCGCCCTCGGCCAAGGTGCTCGCGTTGCCGCGGTCCGATCCGGGGACGGCGTCCGTCCGGTGGGTCGAGCCGGACGCAACGGCGAACGCCTTCACCATCCACATGAGTGGCAACGTGAACTCGGATACGGTGGTGGCTTGGTTCGTGTTCGAGTGAGTCGGGCCGCGCCGACCCAGGTCGACTCGGCAGACGCTCGCCTCTGCCCGCACGACCATGGTCGATGCCGCCGAGAGCTAGGAATGCGGCGATGGTGCCGGCACTGCAGGAGCGCTTCGTCCCCGTCGGCGGGACCGAGCTGTTCGTCCGTGAAACGGGGTCGGGGACGCCGGTCCTGTTCGTGCACGGGATGTGCGGCGACGCCGACGTCTGGTCGGACCAGGTGTCCCGCCTCTCCGATCGGTTCCGCTGCGTGGCCTACGACCGCAGAGGGCACACGCGGAGCCCGTTCGG
>JBLNAW010000162.1:0-4607 GCA_050259555.1 Solirubrobacterales bacterium | reverse complement strand
CGCCGAGGAGACGGGCCTCGAGATGGGCCGGACGGAGCGGCAGCGCCGAGCCATCGCCCCACCCGGTCCCGAGCGAGCGCTGACGGTGACGACCGAGGTTCTCGAGAAGACAGGGTACGAGCCCTATCGCGACGACCGCGGGTGCGTGCGGCTCCGCAGCTGCCCGTTCCACGACCTCGCCGAGCAGGAGCGCGACCTCGTCTGCGGGATGAACGAGCGCTTGATCGAGGGCGTCGTGCGCGGACTCGGCAACGAGACCCTCGAGGTGGTGCTCGATCCGGTGCCCGGGCAGTGCTGTGTACGGATCGATCCGCCATCTCGCTGACCTGGATCTGACGCTCCGGCGATCCACCCCGCCCGCTCGCTCGTAGTACCCCCGTCGATCGACCACGTCGTGCCACCCGGGCACGCGGTCGAGATGGGAGGCACGCGATGCGGTATCGGCTCGGGATCGTCGTGGGGCTCGTCCTCGCGTTCGTGGGGACGGTGTCGGGGATCGGGGTTGCGGGACCGGTATCCGATCGGATGCCCACGCCGCCGACGGTGCAGAAGGGCTACTACGACGACCATCTCGACGCGTTCGTGAGCACAGACACCTCGAGCAAGGCTCAAGCCACGGCGATGGGGATCAACTACTCGCCGAGCCTCGCATCGCTGAAGCCCCGGCTGTTCCCCGAGGTCTACATGGTGGACGCGACGGCAGCGGACGGACAGCTCACGGTGTTCGGCTCCGAGCCCGGCGAGAGCACCTACTCGCCGATCTGGCGTGAGGTCACCGTCACCTGGACCGCGGGGGTCACGCCCGTCGTGCTCACGAGCGACACACAGATCGAGGACCGTGCCGCCATGGGCGATCTCACCGTGACCCGCACGAAGATCCTCCTCAACTGCCCCCTGATCGCGGTCGACGTCGCGCCGGACGCGACCGTGACCCCGCCGACGGTGTTCATGACGTTCTACGACGGACACAGAGACGGGATGCTCGCCACCGACGTGTCGACGAAGCCCCAGGCGAAGGCCGATGGCATCAACTACTCGCCCGTGCTCGCGAGCCTCGACCCCCTCGGCTTCCCCGAGATCTACATCGTGCGAGGGACGATGGCGGACGGCCAGCTCCAGATCCTCGGCTCCGAGCCCGGCGAGAGCAGCTACTCGCCACTCTGGCTCGAGACCATCGTGCGGTGGAACAAAGGCGTGACACCGAGTCTCATCAAGAGCGACACGAGGATCGACCACCTCATCGAGGCCGGCAAGGTGACGGAGCGAGGGACGACCGTGCTCTTGAACTGCCCTGTGATCAGCACACCGGAGACCACGGCCTGACCGAACCGCCGCCGCCGTGGCGGCGCACGACGGAGGAGAAGGTGTGAGACTGGACGCCTCCGGGTCGGAGTGCGTGGCGTACGTGGATCGGAGGAAGCGATGCGGAGCAGGATGATCCTGGTGAGCGTGGTCATGGCGCTCGGGCTCGTGACCGCCGCCTGCAGCTCGGGCGGATCGAGCGATGGAGGCAGTTCCGGAACCGGAGCGCCGACAGGTGGTGGAGGTGGCGGCGGGTCGGGCACCGCCACGATCTCGATCAGCAACTTCGCGTTCCAGCCGAACACGCTCACCGGCAGCCCCGGCGAGACCCTCAAGATCACCGTCACGAACAACGATTCCACGACGCACAGCTTCACCGCGGACGATGGAAGCGTGACGCAGGACATCGAGAGTGGGAAGAGCGCAACCGTGACGGTCACCCTGCCGATGTCCGGGACCTTCGGGTGGCACTGCCGGTTCCACTCCTCGATGACAGGGACGATCACGGTCGGCTGAGCCAACCGTCCTACATCACCACGGGAAGGACGCGGGCGGCGATGCCGCCGACGAGCAGCGCGATCGAGATAGAGGTGGCGCTGATCGCCAGCATGCGCCGTGTCCCGAGCTCGGCCCGAAGGACCGCGATGGTCGCGACGCACGGCACGTAGATCGTGTTCACGAGGGCGTAGGTCACGATCTGTGGCCCGCTCATGAAGTGCAGCAGGTTGGATGCGTTCGACCCGTACCGAACGATGGCGAGCGTCACCAGCAGCTGCAACGCCAGCTCCTTGCGGAGCACGGCGAAGATCAGCGCCAGGCCGGCCACCGGCGGCAGGTGCAACAAGCCCACGACCACCGGTGACATCGGACGGGTCAGTTGCCACATCAGCCCGGACTCGTAGAGCGCGCCAAGGATCAGGCTGCCGACGATCACGATCGGTGTGGCCACGAAGACGAACGCTCGGAACCTGCGCCACGTCTTGCTCCAGACGTGACGCAGGACGGGGCGCCGGAAGGGAAAGACCTCCATCGCGAGCCCGGAAGGCTTGCCGGGCAGAAGCGCGTTGAGTCCTCGCCCGGTGATCGCGACCACGAGCAGATCGACCGCGAACACACCGAGGGCAGGCCCCCAACCGACGAAGCGAGCGACGGCGCCGGCGATCACCGCGGTCCTGGCGCTGCAGGGGATCAAGGTGATCAACATGCTCGCGATCGTTCGCTCGCGCTTGGTCGACAGCACGCGCGTACCGATGACGGCCGGCACGCTGCATCCGAAGCCGGCGAACAGCGGGATCACCGCGCGCCCGTGAAGCCCGAGGCGCGTCATCCATCGGTCGGCGATGAAGGCGGCGGCGTTCAGGTAGCCCGAGTCCTCCAGGAGAGCGAGCAGGAAGTACACCGTCAGAACGAACGGGATGCCGACGGACAGTGCCGCCACGATCCCCGCATCGAAGCCCCACAGGAGCGTCTTCGCCACGGCCCCCGTTCCGAACAGCGCGCGGATGGGGGCCCCGATGAGGGGAGAGACCACGGCCGTCCAGGCGTTGGTCAGGAGGGTCGCGAGTCCGTTGCCGACGAAGAAGAGGAACGCGACGAGCCCACCGAGCATCCCCGCGAGCAACAAGGGCCCGAACACCGGGTGGGTGGCGAGGTTCCAGATGCGGTCCTGGGGCGGCTCGCCGCGAGCGTGCTGGGCCGCCGCGCTCAGACGCGAGGCGGTGCGGTGGCGTTCGGCAACGACGCGCGGTAGGCCGCCTTCGTCTCCGAGTCTGGTGGCCTCGGCGATGGCGACGCCCGATGCGTCCGGGTAACGGGCCTCCGTATCCGGATCACCCTCCAACAGGAGCAGGGCGTCCGCCCGGGATGACTCCGGTGGCAATGCGGCGGAGACGGCCTTGACGGCGACCTCCACTTCGCGTCCGTAGCGTGGCGACCTCGGACGCTGCCCGTCGTCGAGGATCGCGCCGACCAGCTGGGGGATGCCGACGCCGCGGGAGGCGATCGTCGAGATGACGGGCGTGCCAAGGCTCCGGGCGAGCCCGACATCGTCGATGACGAGACCGTTCCGTGTCGCTTGATCCACCAGGTTGAGAGCCACCACGGTCGGCAACTCGAGATCGAGGACCGACAGCACGAGGTAGAGGTTCCGCTCGAGGTTGGATGCGTCGGCGACGACGACGACCCGGTCGGGAGCGGCGTCCAAGAGGTGGCGACGTCCGAGGGCCTGATCGTTGATCGTCGATCCGCTCAGCGCGTATGCACCGGGCAGATCCATGACTCGAACCCGCACGCCCTCCTTCTGGAGGGTGCCCGTCGTGACGCCGACCGTCGTGCCCGGGTAGTTCGCCGTATCGACGGATCCGCCGGTCAACACGTTGAAGAGCGTCGACTTGCCGACGTTCGGGTTGCCGGCGAGAGCGATGCTCAACCCGTCCGCCGGGAGCGCGTCGTCGGCGCGCCGCCGTCGCGACCTCGGCTGTCGTCGCTTCGGAGCATCCCCGCTGAGGCAATCGTCGTGGCACGAGGCCATGGTCAGTCCTCGTGCGCTTCGATGGGTTCGACGGCGATCAAGCCGGCCACGTCCCGTGCGAGGGCGTAGCGCGCGCGGCCGATGGACACGAGCAGCGGTCCGCCGAACGGCGCCGCCGTCACGACCGCTGCGACGGCGCCGGGGATGAGGCCGAGAGCGCCGAGGTAACTCAGGAGCTCCGGCTCCTCACGCGAGATGCGCAGAACGCGTGCCCGGCCGCCAGGCTCGATGGTATCGAGGCCGACACCGGTCAACGGCGCGATGCTCCCGTCGCGCGCGGGGATGGGGTGCCCGTGGGGGCAGGTCGTGGGATGACCGAGCGTCTCCTCGAGGCGGTCCGTGACCACGTCGGTGACGGCGTGTTCGAGGGCACAGGCAGGCTCGTGGACCTCTTCCCACGGGATCTGCAGGGTGTCTGCGAGGAATCGTTCGAGGAGTCGGTGGCGGCGTATCGTGCGAAGAGCCAAGGAGCGTCCCGCTGGGGTCAGGCGCGGTTTCCGCTCGTCCATCCGCACCCAACTCCGGGCTGTGAGACGCCGGACCATGGCGCTGGCCGACGGTGTCGAGACCCCGAGTGCCCGCCCCAGGTTGGCGACGGAAGCCTGCTCCTCCCGTTCGAGCCGTTCGAGGGTCTTCAGATACATCTCCTCGCTCGGAGAGGGCTCCTGCGGTCGGTGCTCGTCCGGTGCAGGCTCCCGGGGCGAGTCCGATCGTCGTGTGCGCATGCACCGATCCTGCGGACCTGGGGCCGGCGGTGTTAGGGCTAGACGGCCCT
>JBLNAW010000161.1:0-3008 GCA_050259555.1 Solirubrobacterales bacterium | reverse complement strand
TCGGAGCCTGTCGAGTCGAGCGTGTGCGTGACCCGCGCCCGGAACCCATCGCGAGCGTTCCCTTCGATCCACAAGCGCACGATCAAGATCCCGGTGCGATCGGAGGACTGGGTCTCCATGCGCTCATCCTCGCGCGCGGCCGTCACGGCGCTGTTACCGAGCTTCCGACCTCGAGCGGATGAGTGGTCCGGGTGCGCTCAGCCGAGACCCTCGACCAAGGCTCGCATGTCCTCGGACGGGGCGAGTCCCAACTCGTCGTGGAGGAGTTGACGGAACGTCTCGTACTCGCGGAGTGCCGCAGCGACGTTGTGCTCCGCGAGGTGCGCTTCGATGAGTGCGCGACGGGCGCTCTCACGCAACGGCTCCCCCGACACCGCGGCGAGACCGGCCTGAACGGCCTGACCGAACCGCCCCTTCGCGGAGAGCCGCCGGCACAAGGCCTCGAGGGCGCGCAGACGAAGTTGGTGGTACGACTCGCGCTCCATCAGCACCCAGTCTTCGGTCCAGTCGGGGAGGAGATCGACGGACAGGACCTCCTCGTTCACCTCGGCGACGTCGTCCAGCTCTTGCGAGGGGTCGAGCACCCGGTGGGCCAGGGCTTTGCCTTCTCGAAGATCGACGACGAGCGACGGAGACAACGCGATGTGATCGCTCGTGAGCGCCACCACCGGATACGTGGCGTGACGGAGCCGCCACAGCGCCGAACGGAGGCTCCCTCCGGCGAGGAGGTCCGTCGAGTCCCCCCAGAGCGAGCCGCCGACGAAGGTCCGGAGCAGCGGCTGATCGTGGAGAGCGAGGAAGCAGACGAGTCGCTGGGCGTTCATCGGCAAGGGGATGTCTTCCGCATCGACCGTCAAGCGGAAGCCGCCGAGGAGGCCGAGACGAGCCGGAGAGGTGGACCCAACCGACCGAGAGCCGGCGCTCGAACCCATCGTTCTCCCTCGGTGACCGTGAAGCGCACCGCTCCGTGATCCTCGACGAGGGAATCCTACCCCCCTCCGAGAGGCACATCCGGCGCACGGGGCCACTCCACCGGGCGCCCTTTCTCATGTGGTGACGATGCCGTAACGCGCGACGGGCACAGTCATGATCGAAGCGAGGCTGCCCTCGGCGCAGATCGCGCGGAGTGGACGTCCGGTGATGGAAGAGAGGCTGACATGAACCGAGGGGTCGGTACGGGCTTGATCGCGTTCGGTGCGGTTCTTGGCGTGGTGGGCGCCATCATGCGGTATGCCATTCAGGTCCACACGGGCGGTTTCAACGTGCACATGGCTGGCGTGATCCTCCTCCTCGTCGGGATCGGACTGGTCGTGCTCGGGCTCATCGCCATGGTGCTCGGCGGCAGGAGCAAGACCACCCGCCTGGAGAGCGTCGAGAGCACCCCCGGAGGCCAGGTGCGTACGTCAGAGCAAGACGTTCACACGTCGATCTAGGCGCAAGGACCGTTCCGTTTGGTCGCTTCGGAACGGGATCGGAACCGAGATCCGAGGCCGAGGTTCGCTCCTCAGCGCTTGGGTACCACCTCTCGGCCATCGATCTCGGGCCGAGCCTCTCTCCACCCCGTGACTGGTCGCTGGCGGCCCAGATCGTGCGGGTCCTGTCCGCGGAACCGATGAGCGCGGAGAATGGAACCGGCATGACCGACGACGGCCAGACCCGCGGCGACGCGAACGAGACACGCCCCCCCGTCTCGGCTCGCATGCGCGTTCTCGTTGCCTGCTTGGCGGGGCTCCTCGCGTTCGGCATCGTGATGGCGGTCGCGCCCTGGCAGGTGGCCTCGCTCGCCGGCTGGGATGTGTGGGCCGGTGTGTTCGTGGCTTGGGTGTGGTGGAACGTTGGGGGCCTGGACGGCGCCGCCACGGCCAGATCGGCGATGACCGAAGACGACTCGAGGCCCGCCTCCGACCTGGTGCTCATCGCAGCCAGCGTCGCCAGCCTGCTCGGTGTGGGGCTGGCCCTCCTCAAAGCTTCGAGCGAGCAGGGGACGGCGCAAGGCATCATCACGGCCGTCGCCGCCCTCAGCGTCGTCCTATCGTGGGCAGCCGTCCACACCGTGTTCACGCTGCGATACGCACGGGAGTACTACGCGCAGGACGGCGGTATCGATTTCAACGATGATCGATCGCCCGACTACCGAGACTTCGCCTACCTCGCGTTCACGATCGGCATGACCTATCAGGTCTCCGATACCGATCTGACCTCGAACTCCATCCGCAGGACCGTCCTCCGCCACGCTCTCCTTTCCTACCTGTTCGGGATCGTCGTGGTGGCCATCACCATCAACGTGGTCGCCGGACTGCTCCACCGATAGGGGCTCGAGGGGGCCCGCTCCCTGCAGCTCGCTGGTTGGATGCTGCGGGGGAAGGGGACCGTTGAGCCGCCTCAGGGCCGACCCGATGTCGGCGGATCGACGAGCTACCCCTTGACCGCTCCGGTGATCGCCTGCACGAAGCGCCGTTGCCCGACGAGGAACACCAGGAGGACGGGCGCGGTCGTGAGCGTGATCCCGGCGGAGACGGCGGACCACGCGGTCCGGTGCTGACCCTGGAAGGTCGCGAGCCCGACCTGCACCGTGTAGGTCTTGTCGGAGGTGATCGCGATGAGCGGCCAGAACAGGTCGTTCCACGCGTAGATGAACGTGATGATCGCGAGCGCAGCCAGGGCCGGTTTCGCGAGCGGCAGCACGATCTTGGCGTAGACGCCCAGCCGAGAGCACCCGTCGATCCTTCCCGCCTCCTCGAGCTCCTTGGGGAACGCCTGGAAGAAGGAGGACATGAGGTAGATGCCGAGCGCGGAGGTGAGCTGCGGGACGATGAGCGCGCCGAGCGTGTTGATCAGGCCGAGCGTGTGGAAGATCAGGAAGGTCGGGATCACCGTGAGCTGGAACGGGATCAGCGCCGTCGCCAGCAGGAGCAGCAGCGTGAGGTTCTTCCCGCGGAAGGTGATCCGTGCGAACGCGTACCCGGCGAGGCTGCACATGATGAGCTGCGAGACGACCACCGTCACCG
>JBLNAW010000160.1:0-4961 GCA_050259555.1 Solirubrobacterales bacterium | reverse complement strand
GTCTGGGCGCAGGACGAGCCCTTCGGCTCGCTCTCGATCTACGCGCAGTACTGCGTGATGCGCCTTGCAGCCGAGTCGGTCACGGTCGTGCTCGACGGCCAGGGCGCGGACGAACAGCTCGCCGGGTACATCGGGTACCAGGGGACGTACTTGTCGACGCTCCTGCGCCGCGGCCGGTTCGGCAGGTTCCTCGAGGAGGGGCATGGGACGCTCCGTCACCACCGGGGCTTCGTCGAGAATGCCGTCCGGCAGCTCGTGGTCCGGCGGGGCAGGCGCGGGCTCCTCAGAGTCGAGGCGCCGCCGGTGCACCGCTACGCAGGGGACCTCGACAGGGTCCTCCGGCGGGAGACGGTCGCGACGAACCTGCCCGCGCTCCTCCGCTACGAGGATCGCAACTCGATGCACTTCTCGCTCGAGGCCCGCGTCCCGTTCCTCGACTACCGCGTGGTCGAGTACCTCGCCTCCCTCCCCCTCGACCAGAAGCTCCGCCGCGGCGTCACGAAGCGCGTGCTGCGTAGGGCGATCCGAAACCTCGTGCCCGAGCCCATCCGCTGCCGGATGGACAAGATGGGCTTTGTCACGCCCGAGGAGGTCTGGATGGGGCGTGAGCTCGCACCGTTCGTGGAGGAGGTCTTCGCCTCGGACTCGTTCCGCTCGCGCCCGTACTGGGACGCCGATGCCGTCGCCGCGGACTTCGTGCGCTTTCGGACCGGTACGGCCCCGTACTCGTGGGAGGTCTTCCGGGTTTTCGTGACCGAGCTCTGGCTCCGGCTCTTCTTCGATGAGCGCGAGAGGACGCTCGCGGCGAGGGCGGCGGTCTCCCCGGAATGACCGTGCGAGCGTGCCTCTCAACCGGGGACAGGGAGCGGAGGAGGCGGCCCGATGACTACCGGTTCTGCCGCATGCCCAGCACGGCGTATCCGCCGTCCGCCGTCTCCACAACCTTCACTACTCGGCCGAGCGGCCCTGCGGGAAGCACCCGATCCCAGGCGAGCGCCCCTGCCCGGTTGAGCCTGCGGGCGTGGAAGGGACTCCCGGCCTGATCATGGGTCTCGGTGTCGTACCCCGATCGGTTTCCCACGGGAGGGATGCCGACGGAAAAGTATCCGCCGTCCGCCGTCCAGGTAATCGCGATGCTCGCATCGACCGGGCGCCGCTCGAGCACGCGCCCGTCGCGATCGAGGACTGCGTCGACGACATTCATGCTGTAGAACCCCTCCGCCGTCAGGGCCTCGGTCGTGTTCTGGTACAGCATCCGGTATCCCGAGGCATCCGAGCGAATCCAGATCGGATCGCCGATGCTCGCGTAGTCGATCTGTGTGACCACGGCGGGTGTCCCGTCCGGTGAGAGGTGCAGAGCGAGAAGCGGGTGCGCGAGACTCCTGCTCGCGTTGAGGGTGTCGCCGTACCCGGCGACCAGGAGCCCGGCGCCGGGGGGACCTTGCGCAAGCGATTGTAGCCAGTTCAGGCCGCCGTCCTCATACTGTCGCTCCCAGACGATCGCGCCGTCGGGGCCGAGCCGCACGACCATCGATTTTCTCACCGTGTCGAAGCGGTGGGGAACCTGGACGAGCTGGGGCGTGGTTGGCCGGCTGGCCACCGCGGCGAGGACCGGGCCCCCGGCGCCGGTCTCCGTCGTGATGACCGGCGGCGGGACAACGGTGCCGGTGGCGGCGGTACTGTTCACCGGGACCTCGAACATGATCCGTCCGCCGGCAAGGTAGCCGCCGCCGGCGGTCGCCACGAGCGCAGACGCATCCGGGATCCCGGTCATCCGCGTCCAGAGCATTCGGCCGTCCGGGCCGAACCGGACGACCGTGCCGTTCCCAACGAGCACGGCCGTGCCGCCGTCATCGACGGAGACAATCGCTCTGGCGACGCCGAGCCCGTCCGTGACGAACTGCTCCGAAGCGACGGCCCCGTCGGGCGAGAGCCGGAGCAGCATGGGCCGGGGCGGGGCGAGCCGCCCCCCGGAGCTTCCCCCGGCGACCGCGAACCCGCCGTCCGGGAGGGTGACCAGATCCTCCGCCGTATCGTCGAACCCGTGGTCGACGACCCTCATCCAGGCGAGTGAGCCGTCGGGGGAGAGTTTGAGGACCACGATGTCGTGGTTGGGGACGTAGTCGAGGTTGCAGCACCCGGACGACGCGATGAGCACGACGGCCAGCACCGCCACGATGGCGCCATCCCGTACCCGTGGCATTTTCGCCAATGCCGTTCTCTCTGGAAGGCGTGGGAGCGGGTCAGCGCCCGCCCGCGCCGCCGCCGCCGAAGCCTCCGCCACCGCCGAAGCCTCCGCCGCCAAAGCCACCCCCGCCGAACCCGCCGCCGCTTGCCTGGACGGGCGGGGCGAAGAGGAGCAGGGGCACGAACGACCGGTTCAGGGTGGTCGGCATCGCCATCTCCTGGGGCAGCTGGACGTTCAGCTCGCGCATGGCCCGGGCCACCCTGTCGCCGACGCCGAGGGCCGTGCCGTAGACCAGCCACTCGCCCCACATCGAGAGGTCGGCCGGCGAGTACTTCCGGAGCATCGCGAGGTCCGAGAGGAAGTGCGCGAACGCCTCCCACTCGAGCCGCTCGCGGTAGCCCTCGCCCTTCCAGTGGCCGAAGAGCGTGGACGGGAACGCGATCGCGATCCCGCTCTCGACGGCCCCGAGCGCGAAGAGCAGGATCGGTCCGACGAAGCGGCCCGAGAGGTGCGGGAAGGCGAAGACGAGCAGGAGCGAGACCACCGCGAGCGCGGCCCCGACGAGGACCAGCGGGACGAGGTGCTCGCGGCCCGAGACGACGTACACGCTCGTCAGGGCCGGGTCCGAGTGCGAGGCGATCGCGCGGTAGGTGCCGAGGTTCCGCATCATCGCGGACTGGAGGGCGGTGTCGCTCTTGGCCTCCTCCTTCTGCAGCTCGAGCGCGGCCGTATCGACCACGCTGTCGGTCGCGATCGCGGCGAGGAAGTCGAGCACGCTCTGTTCGTACGGGTCGCCCGAGCGCGCCCCGTGGAGCCGGATCCGGACGTCCTCGCCGCCCGCCACCTCCTCCACGCGGATCAGGCCGCGCCGGTGCAGGTCGAGCACTGTCGCATAGAACCCGTCTGCGTCCGAGCTTCCGGCGTCGCCCTTGAAGAGGAGGTTCACGGCCCACGGTTTCTTGCCCGGGTCGGGGGTCGTGCTCAGGTACTCGGGCACGGTGAAGGCCTGTTCGCGGCCGTACCGCCGGTAGATGAGAAGCAGGGCCAGGGGCACGAGCAGCACGAACGCGATCCCCGCCCAGTAGAGCACGGTCGAGAGCCAGTACGGAACGCTCTCCCAGAAGTGGGCCGACCGGGCCTGTCCTTCCACGTCGTTGACCGATCGGGGAAACCCGGCGACGGTGTCGAGGGCCGAGCGGTTCAGCAGCAGCTCGACCGCGACGTTCTCGCTCTCGGCGGCCGAGCCCGTGATCACGATCCGGTCGCCCTCGCGCGTCTGCTCGAGCGTCGGCGGGTACGCGAAGACCTCGCTCACCCCGTCGGCGGGGATCGTGATCCGGACGAACGAGTACGGGACGTGCTGGTTTTCGCGGGCGAGCTTCAGGTTCACGTGGACAAAGAACGCGTCGTACTCGACCGGCGGGCGGACCGTGAACGCGTACCTGGCGTCGTATGCGCCGCTCGAAAAGTAGCCGGTGTCGACGAGCCCGACCTCGTTCAGCTCGGCGCGCGAGGCGACGAACGACGACGCCCCGGGATCGGCCGCCTGCCCGTAGAGCCGGACCTCGCCCGAGGCGTCCCGGGCGTACCCGGTCACGCCCCCGGGGGGCTCGACCCCGACGAGCTCGATATGCGGGGAGTCCGTCGCGGCATAGACGAGCGGGACGTCGAAGGTCCGGAAGAGCATCCGGTACGTGCCCGGCGCCGTGACATGGTAGACGTACCGCTCGGCAAGGCTTCCGTTCGGCGCGTACTCGGCCTCGTACGTATCGACCGAGAGGCCGCTCGAGAACGAGAGCGTTGGGAGCCAGAGCGCCAGGGCGGCGGCCACGAGCCCGAGGGCGAGCGTGACCGCGAGCAGGGTCGCGAGCGACCGTTCTTCGCCCATGGCCGATCAGAACTCGATCGTCGGCGGCCGCTCGATCGCCTCTTCGAACTGCAGGTACTCGAGCTTCTGCATCCCGATGATTCTCGCGACGATGTTCGACGGGACCACGTCGACCATCGTGTTGAGCTGCTGGGCCACGTTGTTGTAGGTGTAGCGCTGGCGGGCGATCTCGTCCTCGACGCCGCGGACCGCGCCGGTCAGCTCCTGGACCACGGTCGAGGTCTTCAGGTCGGGATAGGCCTCGGCCACGGCGAAGAGGCGCCCGAAGATCGACCGGCTCTCGGCCTCGGCCGCATCGAGCTCGGCAGGGCCGCCCTTCGCCACGGAGGCGCGGAGCTCCGTCACCCTCGCAAGGGTCTCCTTCTCGAAGGTCGCGTAGCTCCGGACGGCGCCCAGGAGCTGCTCGATCATGTCGAGCCGCTTCTTCATCGCGACCCGGATCTGGCCGAGCGTCGCCTCCGCCGAGTTCTTCAGGTTGAAGAACCGGTTGTAGATCGAGAAGAACCAGCCGACAAGCCCGAGCAGGACGAGCACGACGACGACGATGAGTATGATCGTGATCAGGTCCACCACAGTGTCACCGTGGTATAGATGGAGACGGGTCTATTTATGCGTTCGCCGTGGGGCTAACGGGGGAAACGAGGGGTTCAGGCGCCGGTGATCACGGGGTAGCCGGCGTCCTTCCACTTAGCGATGCCGCCGCGCATATTGTAGACCTTCGTGAAACCGAGCTCGCTCATGATCTGGGCAGCACGGGCCGATCGCGTTCCGCTCTGGCAGTAGACGAGGTAGGCCTTCTGCTTATCGAAGCGGGCGACGCGGTCGCCGAAGACACCCAGCGAGACGTCGAGGTTCACGGCGTCGCGCAGGCGCTCTCGCTCGTAC
>JBLNAW010000159.1:0-3760 GCA_050259555.1 Solirubrobacterales bacterium | reverse complement strand
ACCTGCTGGACGTCTACGACGTCTTGGATCCGTCACCGCAGTACCTGGCGACCTCAGCCGGGCAGCTCACGGATGAGGCGAACTTCTGGGCGCGGGTGTTCGAGCATCAGCACCGGATCGTCTGGGACGTGATCGTCCGCGACGTCGCCGGACCGATGGCGCTCGTCGCGCTGATCGTGCTCGGGATGGCGCTCCGGCGCCGCATCGACGGCGATCGGCCGGAACGGCAGCTGATGGTGCCGTTCCTCATCGTGGGCGGCGTGATCGCGGCGATGTCGAGCCTGCTGTACCTGGGGAACGCGGAGTTCTGGCGTCTGCCGTGGGGTCCCATGCAAGAAGGCGGTGAGACGAGCGTCATCGCCGTCGGGCGGGCGACGACCGCGATCAACAACCTGACCACGTGGACCGAGGCGTTCGGATACCTCGTGCTGGCGCTCGGCATCGTCTGTATCGGCTCCATGGTGCGGCGGCAGCCAGGGATGCCGAAGGCTCTCGGATCTCTTGCCTACGTCGCCGCCGCGGCGCTGCTCGGGCTCTCGATCGCGACGGCCGCGGATACCGACACGCCACGGTCGATCCTCGCGTTGAGCGTCGGCGCGGTGCTCGCACCGTGGATGTGCCTCTGGCTGGGTCGAGACCTCGGGCGTCGCACCTCAGAGCCATCAACGGGAAGGGGATGATCCGACGCTGCCGGTCCATCCTGAAGCTTCGGGTGCCCGATGGCGATCAGGTCTGCGTCGGGGACTCGGGCGGACCGAGCTTCCACGGGAACACCGATGTGGTCACCGGGATCACCGTCGCGCGCTGGGCGGATGCATCAGCTGGCGGACGGTCATGCAGCTGCGGGTCGACACGGCGGAGGCACGCGCCTTCGTCCGCGAGTTCGTGACGCTGCCCTGACCCGGGGCCTCATATACTTGCCGCCTGAGTCGGTCCCCGTCCCGAAGGAGACTCGTCATGCCCCGGATCATCGTCACCGCGGCGGTCAACGATGTCGAAGAGTGGTTGAAGTTCAAGGCAGAGATGGTCCCCACGATGTCGGCGGTCGCGTCGGACGGGGCCAGCTACGTCGCGATGGATGGCAGCAACCACGTCGCCAGCACATGGGACGTCCCTGACATGGAGGCCTTCCAGGCAGCGCAGAGCTCCTTCGCTCCGGAACTGGCGGCGGCGGCGGAGCGAGCCGGGATGATCCCATCGACGATCGTGGTGTACATCAAGAAGTAGACCGGTCCCGACGTCAGGACCGTGCGGGGCCTCGCTCGTAGAGCTTCATCGACCAGCGGAAGCCGATGAGGCCGATCAACGCGCACCAGACGGCACTGAGCAACGCGCTGTTGCCGATCGCCGTCCCCATCAGGAGTCCCCGCAACGTCTCGATGAAGGGCGTGAAGGGCTGGTATCCGGCGAACCAGCGGACCCCGGTCGGCATCGAGTCGACGGGGACGAAACCGCTGCTGAGGAACGGCAACAGGATCAGCGGCATCGGGAGGTTGCTCGCAGCCTCCACGCTCTTGGGGGCGAGCCCGAGGGCCACCGACAGCCATGTGATCGCGAGCGTGATCATCAGCAGCACACCCACCGCCGCGACCCACTCGACCATGCCGGCGTCGGCGTGGAAGCCGATCGCCAGCGCGATGCCGACCACGACCGCCAACCCGGCCATCGTCTGGATCGTGCTGCCCAGGAGATGGCCGACCAGGACCGACGCACGGGCGATCCCCATCGTGCGGAACCTGGCGATGATCCCTTCGTGCATGTCCATCGCGACCGAGATCGCGGTGCCTTGCGCCGCGCCCGCGATCGCGATCAGGAGGATCGCGGGGGTCACGTACTCGACGTACGCCGCGCGCCCGCCAGAGGAGCCGCCGAGCCCGGCCCCGAGCGTGCCGCCGAAGACGTAGACGAAGAGCAACAGGAGGATGACCGGGATCCCGATGACGAGGAGCGTGACCGACGGGTACCGGATCATGTGCCGGAAGCTGCGCCCCAGCATCGTGCGCGAGTCCCTGATCACGTACGGATGCGCGCTCATCTTCGTCCGCCCTCGGCCTCGTGGGATCCGGTCAGCGCGAGGAAGACCTCGTCGAGATCCGGTGAGTGCACCGAGACGCGCTCGGTCTCGAGCGAGGCGTCCCGCAGCCGATCGAGGACGTCGTGCAGCGAATCGGTCCGTCCGTCGCTCGGGACATTGAGGGTCAAGCCATCGTCGTCACGAACGGCCGTCGCGAACGCCAGGGCGGCCGACCCGAGCGCTTGCGCATCGGGGAACTCGATGCGGATCGATCCACCGGGGATCATCCGCTTGAGGTCTGTGGGAGTGCCCTCCGCGATCAACCGTCCGTGATCGAGCACGGCGACCCGGTCGGCGAGCTGATCGGCCTCCTCCAGGTAGTGCGTGGTCAGGAAGATCGTGACGCCGTCGCTCGCGAGATCACGGACGATCCGCCACACGGCGCGGCGGCTCCGCGGATCGAGCCCGGTGGTCGGTTCGTCGAGGAAGATGATCCGCGGATCGCCGACCAGGGTCATCGCGAGATCGAGCCGGCGACGCATGCCGCCGGAGTAGGTGGCGGCCGGCTTCCGGGCCGCCTCGACGAGGTCGAACCGATCGAGCAGCTCCGCGATCCGCCGTACGCCCTCCGCCCGTTCGATGTGACACAGGTCGGCCATGAGCGCCAGGTTCTCCTCGCCGGTCAGGAGCGTGTCCACCGCGGAGAACTGGCCGGTGACCCCGATGACCTCCCGGACGGCGTTCGGCTCCCGCGCCACGTCGTGGCCCGCGACCCGCACCGTTCCGGAGTCGGGATCGATCAGCGTCGACAGGATGTGCACGGTCGTCGTCTTGCCGGCGCCGTTCGGCCCGAGCAAGGCGAACACCGAACCGGCCGGGACGTGGAGGTCGATGCCATCCAACGCGACCGTGTCGCCGAACGACTTGCGGAGGCCGACGACCTCGAGTGCCGGAACGTTGGCGGGGGCGGTCACGAGGCATCGCTCCCCGCACGGGTCGAGAGCGAACGGTGGATCTCGATGTCGCCGAACGAGGTCGACGCGTGCACCTCGACCGTGGCCATCCCCGGCTCGGGACCTTCAGCATCGTCCAGGTCGTTGCGCACGTTGCCGAACTTGGTGTGGAGATCCAGCCACGCCGCGACGCCGTCGAGGACGCCGACCTCGATCTGGCCGAACGCGGTCTGCAGGTCGGCCGCGCCACGCGCGACCTCCCCGATGCGAACGTCGCCCATGGCCGTCTTCGCGACGATCCCTTCGTGCACCCGATCGACGGAGATCGAACCATTGCCCGCGCTCACGCGCGCGGCGCCCGAGACCACGCCGAGCCAGGTGTCGCCGTTCGAGTTCTTCACCGCGGCGGTCCCGTCGATGCTGCCGATCCGCACGGCGCCGGTGCCCGTGACGATCTCCGCCTTGCCGGCGGCCCGTTCCACCGTGATGTCGCCGGCACCGGTCTTGAGGTTCACCGGGCCCGTCCCGTCGAGCCGGATCCCGCCGACACCGACCTTGCACTGACACTCGCCGAGCCGGCCGCGGCCGTGCACCGCCCCCACGCCCGCCTCGACGAGCACGCGCGAACCCTCGGGCAGGTCGATCTCGACGTCGATCGATCCGACCCGGCGCGGCATCCATCGCCGCCAGTCGCTGGGCGCCTTGACCAGCAGGTGCCCGTTCGCGAACTCGACGCGCGTCTGCTCGGCGGCCGTCAGGTCGGCCTGCTTGACCGGGTCGCTCGGGCGCACCT
>JBLNAW010000158.1:0-5064 GCA_050259555.1 Solirubrobacterales bacterium | reverse complement strand
GTGCTCGATGCGTCGGCCTTCTTCCTCTCGGCCCTGATCTTGTGGTTCATCCTCGGGCGGTCGGCGCCGCTCCTGGTCGCGGTCGACGACGTGCAATGGATGGATCCTCCGTCCGGCCGCGTGCTCCGATTCGCGTTCCGCCGGATGCCCCCCGCCGCCGTCGGCATCATGGCCGCGATCAGATCCGGGACCGGCGAGACGGATCCGCTCGACCTCGCCCCTGCGCTGCCCGCCGAGCGCGTGCACGAGGTGCCGCTCGGACCGCTCCATCCCCATGCGCTCGAGCACCTGCTCCGGACGCACCTGCCGGCGACCGTCTCCGGGCCGACGCTCCGCCGGCTCGAGGAGACCTCGGGGGGCAACCCCTTCTTCGCGCTCGAGCTCGGCCGGGCCCTGCTCGAGCCGGACGCGGCCGTCACCCCGGGGGGCCACCTCCCGGCGCCGCGGACCCTGAGCGACCTGCTCGACGCTCGGCTCCTCGCGCTGTCGGAGGAGGCGCGGGAGGTGCTTCTCATCGCCTCGGCGTTGTCGCGACCCACCGTCGACCTGGTGTGCACGGCCGCGGGCGACCCCGGCGCCGCGCTCGAGGGACTCGACCTGGCCGCCGAGGCCGGGCTGGTCCGCCTGGAAGCGGGTCACGTCCGGTTCTCCCACCCGCTGTACGCATCGGTCGTGTCCTCGCAGGCGTCGCTCGCGCAGCTCCGGCATCTCCACAAGCGTCTCGCGAGCCTGGTCGGCGACCCCGACGAACGCGTCCGCCTCCTCGGACTGGCCGCCCGCGGACCGGACGAGGACGTGGCCGCCGCGATGGACGCCGCCGCCGGCAGGGCGGCGTCGAGAGGGGCCCCCGACGCGGCGGCCGCGTTCATGGAGCAGGCGATCCGCCTCACACCGCCCGAGCGCACCGCCGATCTCGCTCGTCGCGAGCTCGACGCGGCCGACCACTGCGTCGCGGCCGGAGACACCGCGCGGGCGCGCGCGCTCCTCGAGTCGGTGCTCGCGGCCTCCGAGGAGGGCGCCGTCCGCGCTCGCGCGCTCCACCGCCTGTCGCGGGTGCGCGTGCTCGAGGGCGGGTTCGGGGCGGCGGTGCCTCTCCTGCAGCAGGCGCTCGAGGAGGTCGGGTCCGACCTCACCCTGCACGCGGCGATCGAGCGCGACCTGGTGTTCACCCTCACGCAGCTGGGCGAGCTCCGCCGTGCGCTCCCCCACGCCCGGGAGGGGCTCCGAGCGGCGGAGGCCGCCGGAGAGCCCGCGATGCTGGCGGAGTCCCTCTATCACCTGTGCATGGCGGAGATCGTCGCCGGGGAGGGACCCGGTCGGGACCTGCTCGACCGGGCGATCGACACGGAGCGACGGGTGGGCCCGGCCCCCCCGCTCGAGCACCCGGGGATGGGCACGGGGTGCCTCCCGCTCGCGGTGACGCTGAAGTGGATGGACCGCTTCGACGACGCCCGCGAGCTGTTCCATGGCCTACACCGCGATCACCTCGAGCACGGCGACGAGGGAGCCCTCGCCCCGGTCCTGTTCGGTCTCGGCGAGCTCGAGTGCTGGGCGGGCGATCTCGGAACGGCCGACCGACTGGCGGACGAGTGCCACGCGCTCGCGTCCAGGGCGGGGCAGCCGATCGCCGAGCGGATCGGTCTCATGCTCGGATCGATGGTGGACGCGTGCCGCGGGGACACGGACGCAGCCCGGACGAAGGCGAACGCGAGCCTCGCGATGTCCGGACGGATCGACGATCCGCGCTTCGAGATCCGGGACCTCCGGACGCTCGGGTTCCTCGAGCTCTCTCTCGGCCGGGCCGACGCGGCGGCGGGATACCTCGACCGCGGTCTGGAGCTCGAGCGCGGGGCCGGCTACGACCCGAGCGTGCTCCGCCTGGTTCCCGACGCGGTCGAGGCGATGCTCCTCCAGGGGAGGCAGGACGATGCCGCGCCGCTCGCCGAGGAGCTGGAGGCGCACGGCCGGCGACTCGACCGGCCGTGGGCGCTTGCTACCGGGGCTCGATCCCTGGGCCTCGTCGATGCCGCCCGCGGCGACCTGGAGGGTGCGATCGAGGCGCTCGAGCGCGCGCTCCGGGAGCACGAACGCCTCCCCCAGCCGCTCGAGCTCGCGAGGACGCACCTCGCGCTCGGGGTCGTGCTCCGACGGTCGAAGCGGAAGCGAGACGCCCGGGATTCGCTCGAGCGCGCACTCGCGATCTTCGACGAGCTCGGAGCCACCCTGTGGGCCGAGCGCTCGCGGACCGAGCTCGGCCGGATCGGCGGCCGGGCGCCGAGCCCACTCGATCTCACGCCGACCGAGATGCGGATCGCCGAGCTCGTCGCCGAGGGACAGACGAACCGCGAGGTCGCCGCCGCCGTGTACCTGAGCGAGAAGACGGTCGAGACCAACCTGACCCGGATCTACCGCAAGCTCGGCGTCACCTCTCGGCGTGCGCTCGCGAGGCGGCTCCGCTCCGAGTAGCGCCCTCCCACCGTCTCGAGGCGACCAAACGCAGGGATATCCCCCGATTCCGGCGGGTGCCGCGGGCTCCATCCTTGCCCCATCGACGGATGGGAGGTGGCACGGATGTCACGAACGGCGAAGGTGGCGGAGCGGGTCCTGCTCGGCACCGCCGGTGCGCTCCTGACGCTCGGCGTGCTGATGTGGGCGGACGTCGGCGGCAAGCAGGTCGGCGGTCTCCACGTGACCCTCGGCATGGTGTTGGTCCTCACGCTCTGGACGCTCTGCGTCGCGGCGGCGCGCGCGGGGGTCTCGCGCACCGCGGTCGCGCTGGCCGCGTCCTGCGGCGTCGTCGTCTTCACCTTCGGGATCGCGCAGGAGCAGATCCTGACCGGCGACTGGCACTGGACGGTCCGGGTCGCCCACGTCGCGATCAGCATGGGTGCGATCTGGTGGGGACGGCGCCTGGCGAGCCTGATGCGCCGGCGCGAGACCTCGGCGGCCGCCGCGGCCCTCCCCTTCACCACGGCGGGGACCGCCCGCGTGGACCGCGTCGCCTGACGGTGAGAGGAGCTCACGATGAAGGTCGTGGTCGTGTACGAGTCGATGTTCGGCAGCACCGGCATCATCGGAGAGGCGATCGCCGAGGGCCTGCGCGAGGCGGGCGACGTGCGGGTGGGCACGGTCGACGACGTGTCGCCGGACGACGTCCGCGATGCTTCGTTGCTGGTGGCCGGCGGGCCCACGCACTCGCGGGGGATGGCGAAGGCGGACGCGCGAGGATCCATCTCGAAGGGGAAGGCGTTCGCGAAGTACGGCCCGGTCCTTGCGGGTCGGGAGAGTCTGGACGGGTGGCTCGAGCGTCTGCCCGCCGGCGACGCCACGGTGGTCACGTTCGACACCCGGTTCGACCGAGCCGCCTGGCTCACGGGCTCGGCGGCGAAGGAGATCGCGCGACGGCTCGGCGGGAAGGGCTACCCGGTGGCCGAGCAGCGGAGCTTCTTCGTCCGCAGCACGGGTGGCCCGCTCGCGGACGGCGAGCGCGAACGAGCCGTGGCGTGGGGTCGCGAGCTCGCCGCCGACCGATCGCAGGTTCGCGGGTCCGCGGATCTCGCGCGATGATGTCCCGTCGACCGGGGCCCCCACGGCTCTGGGGCAGCGAGCTGCGGGAGTGCGGGTGGAGTTTCGGATCCTCGGACCGCTGGAGGTCGTGCGTGACGGCAGCTCCGTCGCGCTCGGGCCCGGCAAGCAGCGGGCCGTGTTGGCCGTCCTCGTCCTACACGCCGGCGAGATCGTCGCCACCGACCGACTGATCGAGGAGGTCTGGGGCGAGCACCCTCCGAGGACGGCCGCGCACTCGATCCAGATCTACGTCTCGGACCTGCGGAAGGCGCTCGAGCCCGAGGGCCGATCCGCCGTGATCGAGACGCGATCGCCCGGATACCAGCTCCGAACGGAGCCCGAGGCCGTCGACGCCCGCCGGTTCGAGCGGCTCGTGGCCGAGGCCCGCGACCACGCGGAGCACGGCGATCCCGCCGGCGCCGTCGGCTCCCTGCGCGCGGCGCTGGAGCTGTGGCGCGGACCGCCCCTGTCCGAGTTCGCGTACGACGCGTTCGCCCAGCCCGCGATCCTGCACCTCGCGGCGCTGCACCTCGACGCCCTCGAGCTGCTCGCGGGCGCGGAGCTCGAGCTCGGGCGGGCACAGGCGGCGCTCGCACACATCGGGACCGGGATCGAGAACGACCCGCTCCGCGAGCGGTTCCGCGAGCTCCAGATGCTCTGCCTCTACCGGCTGGGGCGTCACGCCGAGGCCCTCCGAGCGTTCCAGGGCTTCCAGGCGACCTTGGCCGAGGAGCTCGGACTCGATCCCTCGCCGTCGCTCCGGCACCTGCAGGAGCGGATCCTCCTTCACGACACGACCTTGTCGCCTCCGCGGTCCGACGCCGCGGTGACCGAGCTCCGCAACCCGTACAAGGGTCTGCGCGCCTTCGACGAGGACGACGCCGCCGACTTCTTCGGACGGGATCGGTTGCTCGGCGACCTGATCGGAGCCCTCGCATCGGGCTCGCGGCTCGTCTCGGTCGTCGGCCCCTCGGGCTGCGGCAAGTCCAGCGTCGTGCACGCCGGCCTCCTTCCCGCGCTCCGCGCCGGCGCGATCGCCGGATCCGAGCGCTGGACCGTCGAGGAGATGCTCCCCGGCGGACACCCCGCCGCCCAGCTGGAGGAGGCGCTCGCGCAGGCACCTTCCGGCGCCGTCCTGCTCCTCGTGATCGATCGGTTCGAGCAGGTGTTCTCGACCGGCACGGAGGAGCCGGAGCGGGTCCGGTTCCTGGACGGCCTGTCCGCCGCCCTCGCCGATCCCGGCCTCGAGGTCCGGGCGCTCGTGAGCTTGCGTGCCGACTTCTACGACCGGCCGCTGCAGCACCCGTCCTTCGCGAGCCTGTTCACGACCGGCGTCGTGAACGTCCTGCCGATGACGCGACAGGAACTGCAGGACGCGGTGGTGGAGCCGGCCTCGAGGAACGGCATGACGGTCGAGCCCGCGCTCCTTGCCGAGCTGCTCGCCGACACGGCCGACCAGCCCGGCGCGCTCCCGTTGCTGCAGTTCTCGCTCACCGA
>JBLNAW010000157.1:0-2692 GCA_050259555.1 Solirubrobacterales bacterium | reverse complement strand
CACTGGTCGCCCGACGGAAGCCAGATCACGATCTTCTGCTGCGACGACGGCATGATCGCCCACATCGTGGACGTCGATACCGGGAGCTTCCGCGAGATCGCGTCCAGCGATCCCACGCTCGAGAACCACTGCGGCTTCGCCTGGTCACCGGACGGCTCTCGGCTCGCGTGCAGTGGCTTCGGTCTGACCGATCCGAGCCGGAACGGGATCTACACGATCCGATCCTCCGACGGGCTGGATCTCATGCAGGTCACATCCGATCCAGGCGGCGAGGACAACCCCGGCGACTTCTCACCGGACGGCCGACGGATCGTCTTCGAACGCAACTCCCCTGAGGGGCGGCCCGTCGGCATCTTCGTCGTCAAGGTCAATGGGGGCGGCATTCGGCGCCTCACGCCCAGGGGCATGATCCTCGACTGGTTCGGCGGCAGCTGGTCCCCGTCCGGCGACCACATCCTCTTCGTCGCGCAAGCCGACCAGGATCACCAGAACGCCATCTGGGAAGTCGACGCCGACGGGAGCGGCCTGCACCAGCTGCCCATCACACCGGCGTGCGGCGGGAGCTTCTCCGATCCGCACTCGATCGGCTGCCGCTGGCCGGGCTGGTCGCCCGACGGGACGAAGATCGTGTTCACTCGGGTGACGGCGCGAGGGATCCTGTCGAACATCTGCATCGTGAACGCGGACGGAACCGGTCTGGTGCAGGTCACGAACACTGGCGACGCCGACCAGGCCGATTGGGGAACCCACCCGCTGGCCGGATAGGACCACCCCGAGAACCGGAAACCCGCCGGTCGCCGGAGCCTGCTCCTCCGACGGACCGGCGGGTCTCCTGCCCCGGATCGTCCACCGTGCACAACCTC
Organism: Solirubrobacterales bacterium; assembly: GCA_050259555.1. GTDB lineage: Bacteria > Actinomycetota > UBA4738 > UBA4738 > HRBIN12 > HRBIN12. The sequence goes on along the minus strand of JBLNAW010000157.1, from coordinate 1,829 downwards.
GGAGCCCCTTCACGCGAGTGGCTCGAGAGGGCGAAGATGTGCCCTTCCCGCGCGGCGAGGAGCAGGCTCGTGCTGGAACGGTCGCGGACGGGGGTCGACAGACCGCCGGAGATGTTCGAGGACTTCTACCTGAGGGAGTACCCCTCGGTGGTCGGCCTCGCCTTCGCGCTCTCGGGCAGCCGCTCGGGCGCGGAGGACCTGGCACAGGAGGCGTTCCTCGCAGCGCACCGCAATTGGGACAAGATCTCCGGCTACGATCAGCCCGGCGCATGGGTTCGTCGCGTCGTCGCGAACCAGTCGGTCTCGACGATCCGACGACGGGTGGCCGAGGCGAAGGCGCTCGCCCGAGCCGCTCTCGGGCAGACGACCGTGCTCCCTGATCTCGGCGCCGGCGATCCCGACTTCTGGGAAGCGGTGCGCGCCCTCCCCCCACGCCAGGCGCAGGTGATCGTGCTCTTCTACCTCGAGGATCGCTCGATCGCGGACGTGGCCAGCATCCTCGGGATGGCGACGGGAACGGTGAAGCGGCACCTTCACGACGGGCGGCGGACACTCGCACGTCGCCTCCAGACCCCTGAGGAGGAAGCGTGACGATCGACGATCGCGCTCGCCGCGCGGCTCACGACTTCCGTCGGTCGATCGAGGACCTGGGCGGTTCGGACGGTGAACGGTCATCGCTCGAGCGTTTCGATCGGATCCGCCGAAGGAGACAGCGCGGCGCTCAGATCGCAGCGACGGTCGTGGCATCGGCCGTGGCGCTCGCGGCGCTCCTCGTCCTGACACGGGCGTTCTCGAAGAACGAACAACCCGCCGGGCCCTCGAGCCACAACGGCCGGATCGTGTACGGACGTTCGGCCGTCGGCGAGTCCGAAGTACGCCTCTACACGATCGACCCCGATGGCACGGGCGAGATCGCGCTCCCTGTGTCCTTCACCGACTGCGCCGAATGGTCACCTGACGGGACCAAGCTCCACGTCACCGCCTCCGAGTACCCAGGTTCGCCCTTGCGCCCGGCGGTGATCGACGCCGACGGCACCGGCTTCACGCTGCTGAACGGCATATCGAACCCGAACCTGAACCTCGGTTGCGGAGACTGGTCCCCCGACGGAAGCAGGCTCGTCGTCGAGGGGTTCCCGCAGAAGGGGGCCCGCGATCTCGATGGGATCTACACGGTCCGGGCGTCCGATGGCGGAGGCCTGACGCTCGTGAGCCGGAACCCGTTCGGAGGCTTCGACGCCGTCCCACAGTTCTCACCCGATGGGTCGCAGATCGTGTTCTTCCGCGATGATCCGCATCGACACCTGCCGCACGACGTTGGCGCCTTGTACGTGATCGGTGCTGATGGAACCGGCCTGAGGCGAGTGACGCCGTGGGGTCTGGCAGCTGCATGGGGAAGCTTCTCCCCGGACGGGCGATGGATCGTGTTCGCGGACCCCCGGGGCGATCTCGACCTCGTTCATCCTGACGGGACCGGCCTCACCCGGGTCCCTCTCGACCTCGGCGGCGGCCAGCCGCTGCAGCCTCGCTGGTCTCCGGACGGCACGATGATCGTGTTCGGGTACAGCACGAACGGCCAGGGCGATATCTATACGGTGCACCCGGACGGGTCGGGCCTCGTGCAGATCACGAACACGCCGACCGTCGACGAGCGATGGCCCGACTGGGGAACGTCCGCGGGGTGATCCTGTCGACTCCCCCCATCTCGCACGACCACGCGTCGACTTGCGGGGCTGGCCGAGAGCAGCCGAGGATACGCGGATGGACGTCCCGGAGACGCGCTACGCGAAGACGCCGGACGGGGTTCACATCGCTTATCACGTGATCGGAGA
>JBLNAW010000156.1:0-8804 GCA_050259555.1 Solirubrobacterales bacterium | reverse complement strand
AATCGCTCCGCGATCGCGTACCCGAGCCCGGAGGTTCCGCCGGTCACGAGCGCAGCCTTGTCCTTCAGGCTCCCCATCCTGCGGAGCATATCCGCGGTCCGGTCCGTCACGAGGCCCAACGACTATCGTTCGCGATGCCTCGAGGTGGGGCAAGGGAGGTTGACGAGATGGTGGTGTGCGTTCCTGTGACTAGGGACGGCGCGGTCGCGGATCGCTCGCGATCACCTTCCGTTCCTCGACCCGCTGACGAGCGGTCGTCGAGCTCCGGCGCCCACGAGATGCCTCGGCGTGGGCGCCGGAGCTCGCCCCCTCCTTCGAGGGCGCGACGCCGTTCCTTGCGCGGCGTCAGCGACGTCAGGCGCCTCCCACGTCGGGGAACCGATCCGCGAGGGAGAAGAGCACATGATCGGCTCCGGCAGCTCCGAGCGCGTCGACGGAGTACTTGCCGCTGGCGACCGCGACCGCGACCGCGCCGGCGGCCTTCGCCGCCGCCACGTCGAGCGGCGTGTCGCCGACCACGTAGACCCGGGCAGGGTCGACGGAGCGATCGTGCAGCATGGAGGCGCGCTCGATCGCGGCCGTCGTGAGCCTCGCGCGGTCGGACGAATCGGTGCCGTACCCACCGAAGAGGAAGAAGCGATTGAGATCGGCGCGACCGAGCTTCACGCGCGCCGCGCCTTCCATGGCGCCGGACACGATGCCGAGCATGATGCCGGCGTCGGACAGCTCGGTCAGCAGCTCGACCACTCCGTCGAGGACGCGGTAGCCCTCCGATATCGCGACCTCGTGGGACAGCCGACGAAGGTAGACGGCGAAGATGGCGGCGAGCTCCCGCTCGGTTGGCTCGCGTCCGAGCGCCCCCTCGAAGGTCTTCCGCGCCACGACCGGATCGGTCTCCCCGGCCTCGGAGTGGGAGCCGATGTCGGCGGGTATCCCATGCAGCTTGTCGAACGCGTATCGCCAGCTCCGAGCGCCCGCGCCTCCGCTCGAGATGAGCGTTTCATCGATGTCGAAGAGCACGAGCGAAGGGGCGGTCATCGAGCGGACACGATACCTCCGTGCCGAGTACGGAAGCGACCTCGTGGGGTGCCGGCTCAGCGCGGGATGACGTACCGCAGGAACAGGTGAGAACCGTCCCTGCGGATGCTGACGAGGTCTCCCGCGATCGACCGGGAAGGCAGGAGCTCGGTCCCCTCCACGAGCCCGGGTCGTCCGCCGTCCGACGATCGACCGGCGAGGATCGGCGACAGCGTGAGGAAGAGCTCGTCGAGGAGCCCGGCCTCGAGCAGACCGCCGATCAGCGAGGGACCTCCCTCCGAGAGGACGACCTCATGTCCCTCGGTGCGAAGGGTCGCCATCACGTCGACCAGATCGATCGAGGGACCGTTCCCCAACGTCGCCAGGGCCGACGACGCGGGAAGTCGACCCTCCAGCTTCGCCGCGCCGAGGCTCGTCGTGAGGACGAGCGCTCCGGCCTCGAGCGCCGGGTGGCGGGGATCGATCTCGCCGCGCGCCGTGAGCACGACCAGACGGGGCGTGTCCGTGCGGCCGAGACCGTGCCGAACCTCCGCGAACTCGGCGGCGGCGTCGGGGTAGATGTACGCGGGCGTCCAGAGCGAACGGGGTGCGGCGCGCAGGGTGCCCGCCCCGATGAGGACCGCATCGGCGCAGGCTCGGAGGAGGCCCATGAGGAAACGATCGCCCTCGCTCCTCCCGCTGATGATCTGACTGGAGTTGTTCACGTCCTCGAGCGCGACGACCCCGTCGAGGGACGAGACGAAGTTCGCGTACAGGCGCGGCGCCTCGAAGCCGATGCTCCCGCCGTAGAGACGGCGCAGGGTCTCCGGGATCTGGTGGGAGGGCAGTCCCTCCCTCTCGGCGAGTAGTTCCAACGGGGTCATGGCCGCTCGATCCTCGGCACGTGACTCACCGGGGCCGCGTCACGGCCTGGAGGAAGGAGCGACGCAGCTCGGGATCCTCGTCGTAGGTGCCGCGCCAGAAGGAGGTCAAGGTGCTCGAGCCCTCCTCGCGGACGCCCCGCATCTGCGTACAGAGATGGACGGCCTCGAGGTGCACGGCCACTCCGTGCGGCTGCATCAGCTCGACGAGGGCGTCGGCGACCTGCTGCCCGATGCGCTCTTGGACCGTGAAGCGCCGAGCGAACACACGGACCAGCCTCGTGAGCTTCGAGATCCCGATGATGTTCTCGTGGGCCACGTACCCGACGTGCGCAACGCCGTGGAACGGAAGCGCGTGGTGTTCACACAGCGCGAAGAACGAGATCGGCCCCTCGATGATCTGGCTGATCCGGCAATCGGGACCTCCGCGACACTCGGTCGGGAAGGCGGTCAGCAGCTTCGCGTCGCCCTCGTAGCCGGCGGTCGAGTCGAGCAGGGCCTTCAGGAAGCGCTCCGGGGTGCGGATCGTCCCGGGCGTGTCGAGGTCCATCCCGAACGCCTCGAAGATCTCGGCGACGTAGGACTGGAACCGTCCCCACTGCTCGAGCGAGACGCTCCGAGGGCGAACGACCTCCCACCGCACCTCGTCCTCGGGGTCGACGTGCAGGTGTGACGACTCGATCCGCTCTTGCGGATCGGCAGCGCGATCCATCATGTCTCCTGCTCCTCTTGGGGCGTGCCGTGCGGTCTGCGGTTCGGTGATCTCAGCGATGCTCGTGATCGGCTTCTCCCTTGGCGACCTCGACCGTCGCGACCAGGTTGCGGACGGCCTCGTCGAGGCTCATCGAGTCGGCGGCCGCGCTCGTCTCGAGGTCTTCGATCGTCAGGTAGTCCGGGTTCCCGTGATCGTCGTGGGGCAGCATGCAACCGCACGTGAGACACATGGCGATCCTCCCTCCTCCTCGATCATCGCCTGGGATCGAGGCCCTCCTCATGGCTATCCCGCTTAGTCTGACAACTTGTCCTCGAGAACGAGCTGATCGCCAGGGGGGGGTGACGTGACCAGGGCGCGGCTCGACCTCACGCGGTCGCAGATCCTCGGGTTCCGACGGCAGGTCGGCACGCTCGACGAGCGGCTTCCTCCCGGACGACGCTCGCTCCGGCGTGCGGCGTGGGCCGGCTTGCAGGACAGCATGCCTCGAGCCGCGCTCCTGTCGATCCACGCGCGCGTCGCGGGGACCGAACCGTCCACGTGGGAGGACCCGTCACTCGTCCAGCTCTGGGGACCGCGCTTCAGCGCGTACGTCGTCGCGGCACGAGACCTCGCGGTCTTCTCGCTCGGGAGGCTGCCCGACGACCCAGAGAGCCGGCGGGTCGCCGAGGACCTGGCGGCGCGTCTCCATGCCCACCTCGGCGGCGCGAGGATGGCCTACGGTGAGGCCGGGGTCGCGCTCGGCATGCACCCGAACCGGCTCCGCTATGCCGCACCGACCGGCACCGTCGTGATCCGTTGGGACGGCGCTCGACAGCCGGTCATCTGGACGGTGCCGCCGCCCCAGGTCGACCTGCGCGACGCGCGCCTCGAGCTCGCGCGGCGCTTCCTGCATATCTTCGGTCCCACCACGCCCGATGCCTTCGCCGAGTGGGCGGGGATCGGTGCACGGCAAGGTCGCGCCGCCTTCGACGGGCTCAGCAAGTCGCTGACCGCCGTCCGGACACCGGTCGGCGACGCGTGGATCCTGACGCGTGACGAGCCGTCGTTCCGGGTTGCCCCGGGAGCCGTGGCGCCCGCACGGCTGCTGCCGAGCGGCGACGCCTACTTCCTCCTCCAGGGAGCGGATCGCGAGCTCCTGGTTCCGAACCCCGAGCGCCGTCGCACGCTGTGGACCTCGCGCGTCTGGCCCGGCGCCCTCCTCGTCGAGGGCGAGGTGGTGGGGACGTGGCGGCGCGGGGACGCCACGGTGACCGTCCAACCATGGCGCCGGCTTTCGCGCGCGGCGCGCGACGCGGTCGAGGCGGAGGCGGCGTCCTTGCCGCTGCCTGGCCTGCGAGGGCCGATCGTCATCCGCTGGGATTGATGCGGCGGCTCGTTCGTGAGCCTGTTGGTCCTACTTCCCGGATCTCCGCACCCCTCGGCGCAGGACCTCGGCGAGGACGACGGCGTCGTTGTGCTCGGTATCCCTGGCGGCATACACGAGCGTCACCCTTCCTCGGGCGGCCATCCGTCGGAGCTCCGTGAGCCGCTGCGGTCGACCGCGGAGCTCGTCGATGTAGCGTCGGCGGAACCCCTCGTACCGATCCGGCTCGTGCCCGAACCACCGGCGGAGCTCGGTGCTCGGGGCGAGCTCTCGATCCCACTCGTCGAGCTGGGCCCGCTCGTGCGAGATCCCTCGCGGCCAGAGTCGGTCGATGAGGATGCGGTATCCGTCCGCGGGTTCCGCGGGCTCGTAGACGCGTTTCAGCCTGATGTCCACGACGTCTCGTCCACGGTCCTCATGCGGTGAACGTCCAGTCCACCTGCTTGTTCGCGTAGCGCTGGTCGTAGATGAACCGTTCGGCCGCCGCGTCCCGGTCGACGATCTTGTGGAACACGAGGTCTCGTGGGAGCGGACAATCTCCCCCCTGGTGGGCCTGGAACTCGTCGAGGAACACCTGCACCAGGCTCTGGATGAGCAGGCTCTCCCCGGTGGGGAGCGCGCACTTCTGCCCGTCGGTCGAGCTCCTCGCCCGCATGAGGACGGCTTCGATCAGCTCATCCGACGCGCCCTCCGCCTCGATCTGCGTCAGAAGCTCGGTGACCTGTCCGGTCCCGAACTTGCAGGCGGGGCACTGGCCGCACGATTCAACGGCGAGGAACCGCGAGTACAGGTGGGCGGCCTTCACCATGCAGGCCGACTCGTCGAAGACCGCGAACCCGGCCGCTCCCAGACCCGATCCCACCTGCCGGAGGGAGTCGAAGTCCATCGGCGTGTCCAGCTCGCTCGGGGCGAGCACGGTGTTCGAAGCGCCGGGGAAGATCGCCTTGATGCTCCTGCCCTCCGGCGGTCCTCCGGCCAGATCCTCCACCAGGTGGCGAAGGGGGGTGCCGAGCGGCAGCTCGAACACACCCTCGCGCCGGACGTCTCCACACACGGTGAACACCATGGTCCCCGGACTGGCGTCGGTTCCGCTCGAGCGGAGCCAGTCGGCGCCGTCGGCCAGGATGTGCGGGACGTTGGCGAGCGTCTCCACGTTGTTCACGAGCGTCGGGTCGTCGTTCGGCGGCTCGGCGAAGAGGCCGAGCATGTACGGGCGGGCGATCCTCGGCAGCGGCGGGCGACCCTCGATCACCTCTTCGAGTCCGGTCTCCTCGCCGAAGAGGTAGAGGTCCGGACCGAGCACCACCTGGATCGGGATCTCGCCGAGCGCGCCGGCCCCCTCCATCTCCCGCAACGCGTCGTCCACCGCCTGGACCTCCTGCGTGAACGCCTCCTTGACGCAGAGGTAGGCGCGCTCGGCACCGATCGCGTACGCGGCGATCGCGAGGCCCTCGAGGACTTGGTACGGGTTGGTGCGGAGCAGGGAGCGATCCTTGAACGTGGCCGGTTCGCCCTCGGCTCCGTTGCACACCGCGAACCTGGCCCCGGTGCCGGTGACCCGGATCGCTCGCCATTTGTCGCCGGTCGGGAAGCCCGCACCTCCACGGCCGCGCAGGCCGCTCTCGGCGATCCGATCGATCACGACCTCCGGTGAGATCCCGAGTGCGACACGCAGCCCCGCTCCGCCGCCCGCGGCGACGTACTCGTCGAACGACCGCGGTGCGAGCTCGAGGAGGGGCACCCCGACAGCCTACTGCCGGTCATCGACGCCCGAGGGCGCGCTCCAACTGACCCTTGCTCATCTTCGAGCGACCCTCGATCCCGCGCTCCTTGGCCTCGTTGTACAGCTGGTCGAACGTCCGGCCGCCCGGTCCCGTGTGGGACCGAAGACCACCTCGACGCCCCGATGAGATGTCCTGGAGCGATGAGCGACCGGCGGTCTTGGACTCCCCGGCGCGAGCGCGCTCCTTGTTCACGGTTCGCGCCGCGATCTCCTCCGCGGTGTCCTCGCTGCGGCCTCGCTCCTCGAGGCTCTCCTTGATGTGCTCGTACTGACGTTCCCGCTTCGGGTTCCACGCTTTCCTCGGCATCTCGCGTCCCTCCTTCCACCCGAGGGAGGAGGCTTACCCGGGGTCGGGGCACGAAACGACGGCCGAACGGGGGACCAGGATCGACCGGTCGACGGAACTAGGATCCGTCTCCCTGCGCGGCTCGCCGTGATGGGCCGTCGCCGCCCGCACCGTGGAGGACGCGCGCGAGGGCGACCGCCGCGGTCGTTCCGATGAGCGGCCCCACCACGTAGATCCAGAGCGCGGAGTAGTCGGAGGAGACGACGGCCGGGCCGAGGGAACGGACGGGGTTCATCGACGCCCCGGTGAGCGGGCCCGCCCACAACCCGGCCACGGCGATGTAGCCGCCGATCGCGACCGCGGACAGGGCCCCGACGTTGTGGCCTCGCGTGGCCGTCCCGACGATCACGGTGATGAGACCCGCCGTGAGCACCGCCTCCAACGACACGGCGCCGAGCGCGGTCATACCGGCCTCGGGCGACGTCCTTCCCGCGTCCGGAGCGGCGCCGAGGATCACACGGAGCAGCGCGCAGGCCGTGATCGCCCCCAGCGCCTGGGCGAGGAGGTAGGCGGGGACCCGACGCAGCGGGAAGTCCCGCCGCATCCAGAAGGCGAGGGTCGCCATCGGGTTGAGGTGGGCACCGGAGATGTGGCCCAGCGCCAGGATCATGGCCATCACGGTGAGCGCCGGGGCAACCGCCGCCGCGCCCGGGCCGACGTCTCCGGTGAGCGAGGCCGAGATCGATGCGCCGGCCGCCGCGAGCACGAGGAAGGAGGTGCCGACGAACTCGGCCAGCAGCCGCTGGACGGCACGAGGCTCCGACCCGTCGGCTCCGGGCCGGGGACTCGGCCGATCCGGCGGACCTGCGGGCCGTGACGCGCCCTGCGATGGCCGCACCCTCACGGAGGTGCTCGTACCCTGCGCTGGGCGTCTCCACACGCCGCGTCGGCTCGTCAGCCGCGCTCGGGGCGGGAGGGGACGACGATCTCGCCGGAGATGATGCGCGCTCGCAGATCCTCGATGGTCGGTCGGAGATCCTCGATGAACCCGCCGCTGTAGGAGATGTCCGTCGCTCCCTCGGCGAGGCTCAGGTGCCACATGCCGCCGACCAGCGCGCCGGCGAGGTGGTCTCGGAGGATCGCGGAGAAGACCACGTCGTAGCGTTTGACCATCGAGGTCAGGGTGTGGGCTCGCCAGGCCTCCCTGATGTCGTCGGTCAGCTCGGGGATCTGGGCGAGCATCTCGTACTGATCGACGTCGACGCCGATCGTCCACAGGTGCCGATCGAGCTCTTCCGAGCATCGCCTCGCCGCGTCGAGGGTTCCGAGCCCGGAGGAGCCGGCGGCCGTGAAGATCACGTCGGCGCCGCCCCGGTACATGCCGTCGGCGACCGTCGAGGCCCTCCGGGGGTCCGCGTACCCCGCGACACCTCTCGCACCGCCCGGATACAGGTACTCGGGTCGCAGCTCGACCTCGGGGCGGACGGCTCGAGCGCCCGCCGCATACCCGGCCTCGAACCGCCAGATGAGCGCCTCGACCGACCCGCCGATGAACCCGAGGACGCCGGTCCGGCTCCTGAGCGCCGCCGCGGCGCCCACGAGGAACGAGCCCTGCTCTTCGTGGAGCGTGAGGTACGTGACGTTCGGGAGGTCGCCCGTCACGTCGGGCGCGACGTACCGGCGGTCCGGGTACTCGCGGGCGACCGCCTCCATGCCGGCGAGGTCGATCGCCGCGCTCCCGACGACGATGAGCCCGGCCCCGATCTCGGAGAGCCTGCGGAGCTCCGGCACGAGCGGGTCCGGGGAGCCGAGCGGGATGACCCGCATCTCGGTGTGGAGGCGGAGCTCGTCGGCCGCCCGGTCGAGGCCCACCCCGATCGCGTCGTTCCAGCCCGCGTCCCCGTAGCCCTCGAAGAGGAGCGCCACATCGGGCGAGCGCCGAACCACCTCCGGTCCGGCGATCCGCCCCTCCGACATCGAGGAGATCAGCTCGCCGAGGCGCGACCGGGCACGCCGCTCGAGCCTGCGCTGGCTCTCCCGGCGGGTCTCCTTCTCCTCTTCCTCCCCGTGACGTCGTTCGAGCGCCGCCTCGAGGAACCCCTGCTCCCGAGCCGCCAGCTGCACGCTGGTGCCCAGGACCCATCCCTCGTACCCGGCGAGCTGGCTCCCCGCGATCAGGTAATCGTCATCGCGTCCCGAGGCGTCCCACTCCTCGGCCGCCCTGGAGAGGGACTCGAGGCGGCGGAGGTCCTCGCGGTGTTGCTCGATCCATCCGGCGAGGCGTCCCCACTCCCAGAGGAGCGCCTCGTGCGCGAGCTCGATCGTCGCTCCATCCGTGGTGGGGTCACGGTCGAACGTCAGCAGTCGGTGCCGGCCGAACGCCTCGAGGACGTCGGACAGGACCACGGGATCGAGTCCCAGCTGGGTGAGCTCCTCGAGCGGTGTGCGACGGAGAGCGTCCTTCGTTCCCGCGCCGAGCCGAACCAGGCGCAGGAGGACCTGGAGGCAGGTGCGCTGCCCCTCTTCGTCCAGTCCCTCGTAGAGGGTCTCGGAACGACGGGACACGAGGCCGCGGAGTCCGCCCAGCGACCGGTAGGCCTCGAGCGTGAGCGCCGAGCCGGCTCGCTGGTCGAACAGCTCGGTGAGCGAGAACTGCAGCAACGGGAGCGCGCCGGGCTGGTCGGCCGTGTCGGCGAGCAGCTCGGCAAGGAGCGCGGGCTCGACCGTCATGCCGTTCCTCGAGGCCGGCTCCACCACCG
>JBLNAW010000155.1:0-14791 GCA_050259555.1 Solirubrobacterales bacterium | reverse complement strand
CCTTGCGGGCCTCGACGAGGAGCGCGTCGACGAGCTCGGCCTCGGGGACCTTCGCGACGACCTCGCCCCGGCGGACGATGAAGCCGAGGCCGTTCCCCGCCGCGATGCCGACGTCGGCCTCTCGCGCCTCGCCGGGACCGTTCACGACGCAGCCCATCACGGCGACGCGCATCGGGACGGGGAACCGCTCGCGCTCGATCGCCTCGTTCACCTTGCGCGTCAGCTCGAGCAGGTGCCCCTCCGCACGACCGCACGCGGGACACGCCACGATATCGCGGCCGCGCTTGCGCCGGCCGAGCGACTGGAGGATCCACGTGCCGGCCTTCACCTCCTCGACGGGATCGTCGGTGAGCGAGACGCGGATCGTGTCGCCGATGCCCTCGGCGAGCAGCGCGCCGATGCCGACCGCGCTCTTGATGCCGCCCATCGGCATCGGACCGGCCTCGGTCACGCCGAGGTGCAGCGGGTACTCGCACTTCTCGGAGAGCTGGCGGTAGGCCTCGATCATCACGCGCGGGTTCGAGTGCTTCACGCTGATCTTGATGTCGAGGAAGTCCTCGTCCTCGAGGATCCGGGCCTCGTTCAGGGCACTCTCGACGAGCGCCTCGGGTGTCGGGGAGCCGTAGCGCTCGAGCAGGTCCTTCTCGAGCGATCCGGCGTTCACGCCGATCCGGATCGGCACGCTGCGCGCCTTCGCCTCGCGCGCGATGAGCCGAACCTTGTCGTGGTACTTGATGTTGCCGGGGTTGATCCGCAGTCCCTGGATCCCGGCTTCGAGCGCGGCGATCGCATACTTCCACTGGAAGTGGATGTCGGCGACCACCGGGACGGTCGACTTCGCGGCGATGGCCGTCAGCGCCTCCGCGTCCTCCCAGTGCGGCACCGCCACGCGCACGATGTCGACGCCGGCCGCCACGAGCGACGCGATCTGCTGCAGCGTCCCGTTGATGTCGGCCGTCTTGGTCGTCGTCATCGACTGCACGCTGATCGGGGCATCGCCGCCGATCGCGACGCCGCCGATCTTGAGCTGCCGGGTCTTCCTGCGAGGGACCGTCATCACTCCGAGGCTACCCGGTCACTCGCCGAACACGTGGAACAGGACCTGGCGCCCCTTCGGCTCGTCCATCTCGAACAGGATGAGCCGCTGCCACCGGCCGAACGCGGGCTCGCCGGCCGTCACGGGGATCGCGTGCGAGGTGGCCGAGAGCAGCATCGACTTCACGTGGGAGTGGCCGTTGCGGCGTTCGTGGGATTCCCCGAGGTTCTGCGTCCGCCGGTCCAGGTCGTCGTGCGCGTAGTAGATGTCCTCGGGCACGAGATGGAGCATCCGGTTGCGGAAGTCCGCCATCGCGCCGTCCTCCCACTCGTTGATGAGCAGGGCGCACGTCGTATGGGCGCAGAACACGATCGCGGCGCCGTCCGTGACGCCCGAATCCTTGATCGCGCGCTGGAGTTCCTCGGTGAGGTCGAGGTAGTCGTACCGCTGCGGTGCGGAGACCTCGATGGTGGTGGTGACCGACTTCACGGCTGCCCTCCCTGGGTCGTGGCCGTCGCGAGCGCGACCGGCAACTCGAACGTGAACACGCTTCCCGCTCCGGGGCTGCTCTCGGCCCAGATGCGGCCGCCGTGTGCTTCGACGACCGAGCGGGCGATCGCGAGGCCGATCCCGGTCCCGCCGTCCTTCTGCGAGCGGGCGGGGTCGACACGATAGAAGCGCTCGAACAGCCGCGGCAGGTGCTCGGGCGCGATGCCCGGGCCGGTGTCGGCGACATGGACGTCGACCGCGCCGTTGCGACGCTCGGCCGAGACCGTGACGCGACCGCCGTGCGGCGTGAACCGGACGGCGTTGTCGAGCAGGTTGAACAGGACCTGATGGATCCGCTCGCGGTCGGCGAACACCGGCGGGAGGTCCCCCGCCAGCCGCCGCTCGAGCGCGACCCCGCGGTCAGGGCGAGCGACCTGGATCTCGGACAGGACCTGCGCCACGAGGGGAGCCAGCGAGACCTGCTCGCGTTGCAGCGGCACGTCGCCGGACTCGAGGCGGGAGAGGTCGAGGAGCTGGTCGACCAGCCGGCCGAGACGCTCCGACTGCGCGAGCATGACCTGCAGCGTCTCGGGGTCCGGGCGCTCGACGCCGTCGAGCAGGTTCTCCAGGTGCGCCCGAAGCGCGGAGATCGGCGTCTTCAGCTCGTGGCTCACGTTCGCGACGAGGTCGCGACGCAGGCGCTCGAGCTGGTCGAGCTCGGAGCTCATCCGATTGAAGGCCTGTGCGAGCTGCCCGACCTCGTCGACCGAGACCGTCTGCACGCGCTGCGCGTAGTCCCCGGTCTCCATGCGCCGAGCAGCCTGCGCCATGTCGCGGAGCGGCTGCGTCATCCCACGCGCGACCCACCGAGCGATCACGAGCGCGATCCCCGCGCCGACAGCGCCCGAGAGGAGCAGCTCCCCCCAATGGTCCTGGATCGCGAACACGTGGAACCCGACGCCGAGGATCAGGTACACGAGCGCGATCGTCATGCCGACCGCGAACACGATGACGGAGCCGAGCTTCGCGCGGATCGTAGGGATGCGCTGGAGCGGCTTCACGTCAGGAGTCCTCGTCCTCGCGGAACGCGTACCCGACGCCGTGGACGGTGCGGATGAAGCGGGGCTCGTTGCCGTCCTCCGAGAGCTTCCGTCGGATGCGCGCGACGTGCGAGTCGACCACCCGGCCGCCCGCGTAGTCGCGGTACCCCCAGACCCGGTCCATGAGCTGTTCGCGCGTGAAGACCACGCCCGGCTCGCGTGCGAGCGTGAGGAGGATCTCGAACTCGAGCGGCGTGAGGGCGATCTCCTGTCCGTCGACGGTCACCCGGTGCCTGCTCGCGTCAACCGCGAGCCCCCGGTGCTCGATCGGCTCGGGAGGTGAGGTGGCCTCCAGGACGGCCGCCCGCTCGACGCGCCGGAGGATCGCACGGACGCGCACCGCGAGCTCGCGCAGGCTGAACGGCTTGGTGAGGTAGTCGTCGGCCCCGACGGCGAACCCGGCCACCTTGTCCGCCTCCTCCGTCCGAGCCGTCAGCATGAGCACGGGCACCCAGCGCTCGCGCTGGATCACCGAACAGACCTCGAGCCCATCCATGCCGGGGAGCATGAGATCCAGCACGACGAGGTCGGGATGCCGCTCGTCGCAGACCCGGATCGCCTCCGGGCCGTCGCCGGCGACGAGCACCTCGTACCCCTCGCTCTGGAGTCGGGCGCGAACGGCCTCGGCGATCGCTTCCTCGTCGTCGACGACGAGCACGGTTGGGCTCACGGCCCTCATCGTATCCACCGGTCGTCCGCCCTCTCCGGGCAGGGTGTTGAGAAGTTGTGGCGGTGCGCCTACGGACCGAGGGAGATCGGCTTCACGATGTCGAGGTAGACCACCGAGAGCGTGAAGAGGGCGAAGAAGGCCACCACGGCGACCGAGATCGGGATCACCTTCCGCATGTCCACGGCCTTGCCTCGGAGCCGCTCGATCGCGAGCACCGCGAGGTGGCCGCCGTCGAACGGCGGCAGCGGGAGCAGGTTCAGGAACCCGATGAACACGTTCACGACGGCGAACAGGAACAGCAGGTCGCCGGCGTTGCCGCCGGAGGCCGTCTGATTCGCGAGCTGCCCGATCCCCACGACGCTGGCCGGGTCGGTCGGCTCGCGGGGAGCATCGGTGAACACGAGTCGGACGACCCTGCCGATGCCCTCGGGTCCGAAGACCCGTGCGATGTTCTGGACGGTGTCGCCGAGCGCGGTGCCGATGAACCTTCCGGCCCCGGTGAGGGAGCCGACGATCCCCGTCTCCTCGCGCACCAAGCGGTCCCACTGCAGGATGACCCCGATCCGACCGACCTGCTCCCCGTTCACGGTCGAGAGCACCGGCGTGAGCGTCACGTCGAAGCGCTCACCTCCCCGCTCGATCACGAAAGGGATCGGCTGGCCGACGTGTTCTCGTGTGTACTCGAGCAGCTGCGTGTCGGTCGGATCCTGGATCCCCCCGAGGGCGACGATGCGGTCGCCCTTCTGCAGACCGGCGGCGGCGGCGGGCGACGCCACACCACCGAGCGTCGGTGCCACGGTGTCGATGCGGGCATCGTGCGCGACCGGCTGCCCCACGAACCCGAGCCAGATCGCGAAGAGCACGAACGCGAGCACGAAGTGCGTCCCCGGACCCGCGACGATCACGAGCGCGCGCTGCCAGATCGGCTTCGCACCGAACGTGCGAGCGGCTTCCTCCGGCGCCACGGTCTCGTACGGGTTCATGCCGGCGATCTTCACGTAGCCGCCGGCGGGGATCCATTTCACGCCGTACTCGGTCTCGCCTCGGTGCGTGGACCAGATCCGGGGACCGAAGCCGACGAAGAACTCGGTGACCTTGATCCCGAAGGCCTTCGCCACGCCGAAGTGAGCGCCTTCGTGCACGACGATGACGACGACGAGGGCGACGAAGAATCCGACGGTGCCGAACGTCCCGGCCATCACCGCGCTCCGGTCAACGAGCCTCGATGATCTCGGCCGCCCGGCGGCGGGCCCAACCGTCGGCTCGCTCGAGGTTGACGACCGACACCACCGACGAGGGCACCTCGTGCTCATCGACGACCGCCGTGACGATCTCGACGATGCGCGTGAGCGGGATCTTGCCCTCGAGGAAGGCCATGACGGCGACCTCGTTCGCCGCACTCATGACCGCGGGGAAGGTCGCGCCGAGCTCGCCGACGCGGTACGCGAGGTCGATCGCGGGGAACGCTTCACGGTCCACCGGCTCGAAGGTGAGATGGCGGTCGGTGAGCGGAACCGGTGCGACCCCGGTCGGCAGCCGCTCGGGCCAGCCGAGCGCGAGCTGGATCGGGAGCTTCATGTCGGGGACGGCGAGCTGCGCGGTCATCGACCCGTCCCGGAACTCGGCGATCGCGTGCACGATGCCCTCGGGATGGATCACGACGTGGAGCTGCGCATAGTCGATCCCGAACAGGTAGTGGGCCTCGATGACCTCGAGCCCTTTGTTCATGAGCGTGGCCGAGTCGATCGTGATCTTCGGCCCCATCTGCCACACGGGATGCGCGAGGGCCTCTTTCACGGACGCCTTCGCGAGCTCGGCGTGGGTCCACCCTCGGAACGGCCCGCCCGAGCCCGTGAGGATCACCCGCTTCACGTCGTCGCGCCGCTCGCCCCGCAGACACTGGGCCAGCGCGGCGTGCTCGGAGTCGACGGGGATCAGACGCTCGGGCTCGCCCTTGATGAGGTCGAGCACGAGCTCACCGCCGATCACGAGGCTCTCCTTGTTCGCGAGCGCGAGCGTCTTGCCCGCCTGGAGCGTCGCGAGCGTCGGCGCCAGCCCGGCGGAACCGACCAGCGCGTTCAGCACCATGTCGGCTTCGCTGTCCCGCGCGAGGGCCTCAGCGGCCTCCGGGCCGACGAGCATCTCGACGCCGCGGATGTTGACGAGCTTCTCCTTCAGGTCCCGCGCGGCCTCCTCGTCGGCGATCGCGACGTAGGGCGGCAGGAACTCGCGGATCTGGCCGATCAGCAGCTCCTGGTTCGTGCCGGCGGAGAGCCCCACGACCTTGAACCGGTCGGGGTTCCGCCGGACGACGTCCAGGGCCTGCGTGCCGACCGACCCCGTCGACCCGAGGATGACGAGCGTGCGCATCCAAGCAAGAGTACCCCGGGTCTCGGGCAAACCGCTGAGCCGGGCGCGGCCGCCGGTCAGGACAGGATCAGGCGCAGGTAGAGGAACGCCGCCGGCAGGACGAAGAGCATCCCGTCGATGCGGTCCAGCACCCCGCCGTGCCCGGGCAGGATGCTGCCCATGTCCTTGATGCTCAGGTCGCGCTTCACCAGGGACTCGGCTAGGTCCCCGAGCGGGGCGAAGATGGCGACGACCACGGCGAGTCCGACCGCCTTCGGGATGGTGCCGAGCATCTCGACCGAGGACACGATGCCCACGGCGACCGCGATCACGACGAGCGTCGCCCCGATCGCGCCCTCCCAGGACTTCTTCGGTGAGACGGTCGGCGCGAGCGGCCGGCTCCCCCAGAAGTAGCCGACCGCGAACGCGGAGGCGTCGTAGGCGACCGTGAGGCCGAGGATCGAGAGCACGAGGCTCGAGCCGTCGCCGAGGGAAAGGACCGTGAGGACGTAGCCGGCGAACAACGGGATCCACACGACGCCCAGCACGGTGAGCCCGATGTTCGAGACGATGTTGCGGCGGTGCTGGGCGGGAACGGTCATGTACCACAGGAAGGTCGCCATCACGCCGAGCGCGGTGACGGCGAGCATCGCCGACTCGCCACGGTAGTAGCCGGCCGCGAGGACCAGGCCGCCCGTGACCAGCCCGAGCGCCGTCGCCGGCTGGTAATGACGCTTCTGGAGCGCGAAGTACAGCTCCCCCTGAGCGATGAGGACCACGGCAGCCACCAAGATGGCGAACGGTCCGTGCCCGATCGCGATCGCACCGACGGCGAGTGCTGCGAGCACGACCCCCGTCAGGAACGCGATCTGCACGTTGCGGCCGGGCGCGCGGCGCTCGGCGTCGGGACCGATCTCGACGGTCGTCGGCTCCTGCCAGCTCGGCCCGCCGAGGCCCTCGCTGCCCACGCGCACCGTGCGGACCGGTACCTCGGCCCCCTCCTCCTCCAGATCGGCCCCCTCGCTCGACGCGGCGAGGAGCTCCTCGATGCCGCCGTCGGGCTCGGTGTCGTACCCCGTCGGGAGCTCGCCGAGGGTGACCTCCTCGCGGACGGACTCGGCGAAGTGCTCGGCCGCGGCCTCGACGTCCTCGGCCGAGGGCGTCTCCTCCGGCTCCTCGATCGGCTCCGCGACCGCCTCGAGCTCGTCCTCCTCGACGGCGCCCGGCAGGTCGACGTAGGCCTCCGGGGCTCGCTCCCGCTCAGACGAGATCGCGGCACCGATGTCGACGTCCTCGCCCTCGTCCTCGCCGGCGAACAGGAACGCCTCGATGCTCTCCTCGTCCTCGTCCGCCTCCTGCGGCCATGCGGGCGCAGGGGTCTCGGAGGGGGTGAAGAGCGCCTCGGTCTCGACCGGTTCCTCGGCCGTCGCCGTGTCCTCGGCGGCCGGCTCGGTCTCGGACGCGGCCGGCTCCTCGGGTTGCTCCACGGGTGCCGCCGGGCCCGGCTCGGCGCTCTCCGGCCAGTCCACGTCCTGGATGGGCGCGAAGAACTTGTCCAGGTCCTCGAACAGATCTTCCCGATCCTCGCGGTCCTCGCCCTCGCCCACCTCAGATCTCCTTGAGCTCTTGCTCTTTGTGCGCCACGACCTCATCGATCAGCGCGACGTGCTTGTCCGTCAGCTTCTGGAGCTCCTTCTCGGATCGAACGAGGTCATCTTCCGAGATGCCGCCCTCCCGCTCAAGTCTCTCGAGCCCTTCCTTCGAATGCCGCCGGATGTTCCGAACGGCAACCCGCCCCTCCTCGCCGCGGTGGTGCACGAGCTTGATCAGGTCCTTCCGCCGTTCCTCGGTGAGCGGCGGGAAGCCCAGCCTGATCACCTGACCGTCGTTCGAGGGCGTGATGCCGACGTCGCTCGCCTGGATCGCCCTCTCCATGGCCGAGATCGCGTTCTTGTCGAACGGCTGGATCACGAGCGTCCGGGGCTCGGGGACCGAGAACGACGCGAGCTGCTGGATCGGCACCAGCGTGCCGTAGTAGTCGACGACGAGCCGGGAGAGGAGCGCCGGCGTCGCCCGACCGGTCCGGATACCCGCGAGCTCCTCCTTCAGCACCGAGACGGCCTTGTCCATCTTCTCGGCCGCGTCGACGAGTGCGGTCTCGATCGTCACCTGACACCTCCGTGGACGAGCGTCCCGATCGGCTCTCCCGAGACCGCCCGCCGGATGTTCCCCGTCTGCCGGAAGTCGAACACGATGATCGGCAGCGCGTTCTCCATGCAGAGTGAGATCGCCGTCGCATCCATCACCGAGTAGCCCTCGCGCAGGACGTCGAGGTACTCGATGGACTCGAACCGCTCGGCGGTCGGGTCGATGTGCGGGTCGGCCGTGTAGACGCCATCGACCTTCGTCCCCTTCAGGATCGCCTGGGCCCCGATCTCGAGCGCCCGCTGCGCGGCCGTCGTGTCGGTCGAGAAGAACGGCGCGCCGATGCCCGCCGCGAAGATCACGATGCGGCCCTTCTCGAGATGACGGATCGCGCGGAGCGGGATGTAGGGCTCGGCGATCTGCGCCATGTGGATCGCGGTCTGCACGCGCGTGGGCACCGAGATCTTCTCGAGCGCGTCCTGGAGCGCGAGGGCGTTCATCACCGTGGCGAGCATGCCCATGTAGTCCGCCCGCGCGCGATCGATGCCCGGTGCCTGACGGCCGCGGAAGATGTTCCCGCCGCCGACGACGATCGCAGGCTGCACGCCGAGATCGACCACGTCGGCCAGCTCGTGCGCGAGCAGGGCCGTCGATCCCGTCGAGATGCCGTAGCCGGTGTCCGAGGCCGAGAAGGCGTCTCCGGAGAGCTTGAGGAGGACCCGGTGGTACTGCGGCCGGGTCGAGTGCTCCGCCGCCTGCTCGCCGTCACCCATGCGCGGCCCTAGCCTAGCCGAGTTCCTCGCCCAGCCGGTACCGGGCGAACCGGCGCACCGCGACCTTCTCCCCGACCTTCGCGCCCATCTCGTCGAGCAGCTGCTGGATCGTCTTCGTGTCGTCCTTCACGTACTTCTGGTCCAGCAGGACCGTCTGCTCGTAGAAGGCCTTCATCTTGCCCTCGACGATGTTCGGGATCACGTTGTCGGGTTTGCCCATCTCCTTCGCCTGACCCTCGAAGATGTGGCGCTCGTGCTCGACGACGTCGGCCGGGACCTCCTCGCGCGTCACGTACTGCGGCGCCGAGGGGCTCGCGACGTGGAGCGCGATGTCCTTCACGAGCTGACGGAACTCGGGCGTGTTCGCCACGAAGTCGGTCTCGCAGTTCACCTCGACGAGGACACCCACCGTGTTGTTGAAGTGGATGTAGGAATCGATGAGCCCTTGGTTCGCCGTTCGCCCGGCGCGCTTGGCCGCCGAGGCGAGGCCCTTCTGCCGCAGGAACTCGACGGCCTTGTCCACGTCGCCATCGGACTCCTGCAGGGCCTTCTTGCAGTCCATCATCCCGGCTCCGGTCATCTCCCGGAGCTCCTTCACCTGCTCTGCACTGATCTCGGCCATCGGGTGGTTCAGCTCTCTTCCTGTGTCTCGGGTACGGGCATCGCGGGGGTCGCCTCCGCACTCGGCTCGGGCTCGGAGGCCTTCTCGACCGTGGCGCTCGGCGGAGCGGGAGCGGGCGCGGCGACGGGCCCCGAGGGCGGCGCGGGTGGCGCTGCTACCGGCGCGGGTGGCGCTGCTACCGGCGCGGGTGCCGGCGCCACGGGCGCGGGTGCCGGCGGGGCCGGGGCCACGGGCGTCTCGACGACGGGTTCGGGCTCGATCTCGGGGCCGGTCGCGCGGGTGACGATGGCCTCGCGGCCCTCCTGGCGCCCCTCGGCGAGGGCATCGGCGATGATCCGGGTGACCAACGAGACGGAGCGGATCGCGTCGTCGTTGCCCGGGATCACGTAGTCGACCTCGTCGGGGTCGCAGTTCGTGTCCACGATCGCGATGACGGGCATGCCGAGCTTGCGCGCCTCGTTCACCGCGATGTGCTCCTTCTTCGTGTCGATCACGAAGATCGCGTCAGGGAGCCGGTCGAGCGCCTGCATGCCGCCGAGGTTGCGCTCGAGCTTGTCGGCCTCGTGGCGCAGGCGGATCGCCTCCTTCTTCGGGAGGTAGTCGAACGCGCCCGTGCGCTCCATCTCGCGGAGCTCGCGGAGGCGGATCAGCCGGCGCGAGACCGTCTGGAAGTTGGTGAGCATCCCGCCGAGCCACCGCGTGGTGACGTACGGCATGCCGACACGGATCGCGTTGTCGGAGATGACCTCCTGGGCCTGCTTCTTCGTGCCGACGAACAGCACGACCCCGCCTCGACGGCCGAGATCCCTCGTGAACCCGTGGGCTTCCTCGAGTCCGGTGAGGGTCTTCTCGAGGTCGATGATGTAGATGCCGGAGCGTTCCCCGTACAGGTACCGACCCATCTTCGGGTTCCAGCGCCGCGTCTGGTGTCCGAAGTGGACGCCTGCCTCGAGGAGCTCCCGCCTGGTGACGACAGGCACGGTGCTTCCTCCTTCCGGTTGTCCCTCCGCCCGGATCGTCCCTCCCCGGCCCGGCCGTGAGGCCAGGACCCCGGGATCGGTCCCCGAGCGTGTGAGCTCGGCGCACCTCGCGCCGGCGGCGGGCAGTCTAGCAGCGACGATGCGGTCGGGGCGGCGGCGTGTCGCCTACCGGCGGCGGATCCGCACCGGCTCGTCGGGAACCTCGTCCTCGATCGACATGAACCGGAACGCGAACGCCGCGAGGAACGACAGGTGGACGTACGTGCACAGGAGCGCGTAGACCCAGGTCGCCGCCGCCGGGTTCACACCGAGCAGCGCGCCCCCCGGAGCGAGCGCGACGAGGATCGGGAGCGTGAGGAAGATGTAGAAGAGGCACATCAGGAGGTGCCGGCTGCCGGGCATGAGCGCAGCCCTCGCGCCCCGCCGCACGACGTCGAGGAGCGGGCGTCCGGGCTCGCGGAGCGCGACCACCGGCGCGAAGACGAACAGGAACAGAGCGGCGACCAGCGTGAGCACCGAAGCGAGGAAGCCGAGGCCCGCCCCGAGGACCGGCAACACGATGCTGCCGGCCACCATCATCGCCAGGGTGAGGAGGTTCACCGCCATCGCGACGGGTATGACGCGCGCTCCACGCGCGAGCGTCTCCCCGAGGGTGCCCTCCCCCTCGTAGACCCACACGATGAGGGCGGTGATGAGGGCGAGCAGGACGGACCGCACCAGCAGGAACGCCGTCGCCGCGATGAAGCCCATCGGCCCGAAGCCGTAGATGGTCACGCCGTTGAGCGCGTCGAAGTAGGTGCTGATCGGCGGGAGCGCGAGCAGGTTGACCAACCGCCCCGGCGGCCCCTCGAGCCCGAGACCGATGAGTGCGAGCCACAACGCGAACACGAGCACGAACGAGCTCAACAGCACGAGCGGTGAGGAACCGACCGTGATGAACCCACGCCCGAGCGCCTTGCCGATCGAGGGCCACCCGGAATCCACCGGCGGGCGCGAGAGCCAGCCGAGCATGCCGGGGCCCGCCGGGCGACCGGAGGCCTGCGTCGTCGCCGGGGCCGCTGCACGCGAGCTGGCGCTCGAGGGCGTCCGGTAGCCGGTCGGCTTCTTCCGCTTCCGGCTCACGGCTCCTCCTCGTCCGGCACGGGCATGTCCACATCCTCACGCGTGAACGCCGGCGCGAACCGATCGCGCAGGAGCCGGAACGGGACCAGGACGCCCGCACCCACGATCAGGAAGGCCACGGCGAACGCGCCGAGCAGCCGCCCGACGTCCGGGATGGTCGGCGAGGGGATCCGCACGAGCGCTCCCTGGGGGTCGTGCTCGAAGGCGACGAGGCCCGGGCGGCTCCCACCCTTCGAGGCGACGACGAGCGAGGGCGTGAGCGCGAGCTGCCCGACGAGCCCCGTCGAGGTGGAGGTCTCCGACACGAGGTCACCGCCGTCGGCGTCGAACGCGACGAGCCGTCCGTCGTTCAGGCCGAGGAGCACGTACCCTTCGACGAACACCGGAGAGCTCCGCACGACGAGGTCGTTCATCTGGTGGTCCCACTCCCGGCTCCCGTCCTTCGGGTCGATCCGGTAGATCCCGGCCGAGGCATCCGCGATCGCCACCCCGTTCGGCCCGAACGCCGGGGAGCTCGCGGGCGAGAACAGGGTGAGCGAGAGCGCGTCCCAGCGGACCGCGCCGTCGGTCGTTACGAGTCCACGGACGAGCCGGTCGGCCGCGCCGAACACGACCGTCCCGTCGGCGACCGATGCGGCCGACACGGCGACCGCGCCCGCCGGGGGCGTGAAGCTCCACCGGCGCTCGCCGGTCTCGGCGTCGAGCGAGAGGACCTCGGACTTCTGCTGTTCCGCGTCGCGCGAGACGACGTAGACAGCGCCGTCGGCGACGGCGGGCGGCGCGTCCACGCGTCCGAGCGCCTGGGCAGTCCAGGCCACGGCGCCCGTCGCCAGCTCGACCGCCGACACGTGTCCCCCATCGTCGACCACGTACGCCCGGTCGCCTTCGATCGTGACGCCGCTGCGGCTCACGTCCTGGAGCGGGATCCGCCACCGTTCCGAGCGATCCGCGAGGTCGACGGCCACGAGCTCGCTCACCTCCGCCGTCGTGTCGCCCGTCGCCGCGGTCGGGCTCGCCGACGGAGACGCGGTTGGGCTCGCCGAGGGCGAGTCGGTCGAGGACGCCGAGGAGCTCGGCGAGGCCGAACCGGATGCGCTGGCGTCGCCGGGCGGCCCGTCGAGGTAGACGAGCACCTGCCCGTTCCCGGCCGTGCCGACCGCCGGCATCGAGAGCGGCCCGCCGCTCCGCGCGATCTGCCAGGCGAGCTCGCCGGTCTCCAGCGAGATCGCGAGCACCGCGTGCTCGCCGACGGCGATCGCGGTATCGCCCACGACGACCGGCCCTGAGACCGCGCCGGCGTCGGACTCGAACCGCCAGGCCTCGCGGTAGGGCGGGAGCGGCGCGCTCGCCGCCGTCCCGAGATGCGCGGGGCCACCCTGGAACTGCGACCAGACCACGTCGCCACCGCCCTGCGCGAGCGCGGGTGCCGCGGCGACGCAGGCGAGCACGAGCGCCGCGAGTGCGGCGCGGAGAGAAGATCGAACCGGGTTCGTGCGCAGGCGGGCCATCCTCGGGTCGCGGGCGCACATCGTAGCGCCACGCCGGAGGCGGCGACCGAACAGCATCGCCCGGTCGTCCGCGCCGTTCGGTTCCGCTACTGCGCGGCGAGGTCCGGGGCCAGGTGGATGAGGCTCGCGACCGACGCCGGCGACAGGTAGTCCATCGGGTCGACGTAGGCGCCGTCGAGCTTCACCCCGAAGTGCAGGTGGGGCACGACCGAGCCGGGGTGGCCCTGCCCCGTGAGCCCGATCCGCGAACCTCGCGCGACGATGTCGCCTTTGCGGACGAAGGTCGCCGAGATCCACGAGTAGGTGCTCTGGAGCCCGCCGCCATGGTCGAGCGTGATGAACAGGGCGCCGCCGACCTTCCCGGCGAAGCTGACGGTCCCGGACTCGGTGGCGAGGATCGGCGTGCCGACCGCCGCCGCGATGTCGATCCCGCGATGACCGGTCCCGTACGGGTCGCTCGGCGGGTCGAAGTCCCGGATGACCGGCCCGACGACCGGCCACGCCCACGTCCCGACGGGGATCCCTCCCGCGGTCGCGCGCGCCGAGGGCGGAGATCCCGGCATCGCGGCCGGGCCCGAGGCCACCGGCGGAAGCAGCCCGAGCAGAAGGGGGAGGACGAGGCATCGGATCGGCGCCACGGGACCTCCGTTCGTCGTGGAGGGTGACGCTAGCGCTCGATGCGGTCCGGGTCCGTGAGATCCGTCACACCGAGGCATCCGGCTCGGAGCCGGCGAGGTTCTACTCCACCTCGACGAGCTGGAGCCGGAGCTGGCCGACGGCCTTCGTGTGGATCTGACAGACACGGGACTCGGTGACGCCGAGGATGTCACCGATCTCCGCCAGCGTGAGGCCCTCGAAGTAGTAGAGGGTGACGACGATCTTCTCGCGCTCGGACAGCGAGTTGATCGCGGCGGCGAGCAGCCCGCGGGTCTCCTGACCCTCGAGCCCGGTCGTCGGGTCGACGGTGCGATCCGCGAGCGTGTCCATCAGCGATACGTGCTCGCCGCGGTCGCTCCCGACCGCGAGCAGCTCGTCGAGCGCGAGCACGGAGACGAACGAGATCTGGTTGATGACGTCGTGGAGCTCGGACAGACTCACGCCGAGGCGCTCGGCCACCTCCCGCTCGCTCGGCGCGCGCTTCAGCATCGCCTCGAGGTCCGCGTACGCCTTCTCGATCTCGCGCGCCTTGAAGCGGACCGAGCGCGGGACCCAGTCCATCGCGCGGAGCTCGTCGATGATCGCTCCCTTGATCCGCGGGATCGCGTACGTCTCGAACTTGTTGCCGCGCGCCGGCTCGAACTTCGTGAGGGCGTCGATCAGCCCGAACATCCCGTACGACACGAGATCGGCCTGCTCGACGGTCGTCGGGAGTCCAGTGGCGACCCTGCTCGCTACGTACTTCACGAGCGGCGCGTAGTGGAGGATCAGGCGCTCGCGAGCCGCCGGCGATGCGGTGGACTTGAAGTCCTCCCAGAGCGCTCGGAGCTCTTCGGCTGCGGCATCGGCCTCCGCAGCGGGCGCTGCGGGCGAGCCTGGCTTCGCCGGGACCTTCGCCTTCGCGGCCGGCTTCGCGGGGGCCTTCGCGACCTTCGTCGCGGTCTTCGTCGGCTTCGGGGGCGAGGAGGTCTTCGCAGCCTTCGGCATCAGGCCCTCGGGTGGCTCTGACGATACGCGTCGAACAACCGCGTCCGGGACACATGCGTGTACCGCTGCGTGGTCGCCACGCTGGCGTGGCCGAGCAACTCCTGGACCGCCCTGATGTCCGCCCCTCCTTCGAGCAGGTGCGTCGCGAACGAGTGCCGCAGGGTATGCGGCGTCACGTGCCGTCCCCCCAGCGTCAGCTCGCCGTATCGTCCCACAAGGCGACGGATGTCGCGCACACCGATCGGGTGTTTCCTGCGGTTGAAGAAGGCCCGCGTGGAGCCGTCCGAGAGCTCCATCCGGCCGTGCCGCAGGTACGTCCTCAGGGCGTCGCACGCGGGATCCGAGAGCGGGAC
>JBLNAW010000154.1:0-8611 GCA_050259555.1 Solirubrobacterales bacterium | reverse complement strand
GCAGGTCCTCCTCGACGTCCGGACCGGAGCCCTGCTCGAGCTTCGTCGTCAGCCTGGTGAGGTCCGAGGTCAACCGCGAGGCATCCAGCCGGTGGCCGGCCGCCCTCGTCGCCGCGGCCTGTGTCCCGAGCGTGCGGAGATCCTCGAGCGCATCTCGAGCCTGCGCGGCCACGGGCAAGAGGCCCTCCCGTAGGGCTCCCCCGGCGAGGCTCCACACGCCGTGCTCGATCGTGGAGACGGCACCGTTGCCCCGCCGGATCCAGCCCTCCTCGCGCGCCGAAAGTGGAACGGATGGGCCGAGCGACGACCCGTCGGCGGCCTCGCGCGACGCCGCACGGCGCCGCGTGAGCGCCACCCCGGCCGTCGCGACCCCGACCGTGACGCCGCCGATCGCGATCGCCGTGAGCGGCGTGACCCCGACCCACCACGACACGGCCGTCATGACGAGCCCGAGGACCGCGGCGGGCCGATCGAGGTGACGCGCCGGTGTGTCCATCAGAAGTTCGAGATGACGGCGGCGAAGACCTCGTCGATCGTCGCCGGATCCGATGCGTCGTACGCCGCTGCCAGGGACGCGTTCGAGATCCGCTCCAGCATGCCCATGTCGGCGTCGTCGCCGTAGCCGATGCAGAACACGCGGATCGCACGATCGGAGGGTTGGCTCGACAGCCGAGCGATCAGCGGATCGACGGAGTCGAAGTTCGGGTACTCGTTCTTCCCGTCGCTCAGCACCACGACCCCGTTGATGCGGGTCGCATCGAACGCCCCGGCCATGACGTCCACCGCGTGGTCCACGGTGGCGTAGAGCGCGGTGCCGCCTCCCGCCTCCCATCCGCCGATCGCCGTTCGCAGCGCGGTCAGCTTGGGGCCGAGCGGGGACACCGGCGAGATCTCGGCCCAAGGGACGCCCTCGGGGCCGAGGTCGGTGGAGAAGACCCAGAAGCCGACCTCGTCGTCGGGCGCGAACTCGTCGAGGGCGGCGAGCGCGGCCTGCTTCGCGAGGTCCAACTTCGTGGCACCCGACGCGCCGACGTTCTGCGCCATCGACCCCGAGACGTCGAGCACGATGAGCACGCGGGCGCGCTTGCGCAGGTCGCTCCACGAGCGCTGGATCGCGTCCAGCACGGCCGCGGTCGGTGTCTGCAGCTCGACCCTCGGCTGGCCGGGCAGCAGACCGTTGCCTTCGGCGATCTGGTCACCGGGCTCGCCGTGGAAGTCCCGGAACCCGGCGTCCCGGAAGCGGGCCTGCTGCTCGGGGGACTGGACGAAGCGGAGGAAGTCCTGCGCCACCGCACGCTTGACCGGGCTCACCCACGGCGCGTCCAGGATCGCGTACGGGTGGTCGTTCACGATCGTCCCTTCCTTCGGGTACACGGCCACCAGCGGCGTCGAGGGTGGCGCCTGCTCGCCGAGGGTGGCGGGGTCGCCGGAAGGGTTCCCCTGGTTGTAGTCCCAGACCGACTTCTCCTCGATCGCGACGGCCGAGACGTACGTCAGACCGTGGCCGGCCTCGTCCGCCCGGCGGAGGTTCTCGAGGAACGTGATCGAGATGTCGCCGTAGTGCACGACGGCGGACTCGACGCCCTTCACGAAGCGGACCACCCGCGGCTCGGCGAGCGAGGCGAGCGTCAGGTCGCTCGAGGTCCCGGTGGCGGCGTAGTACTCGCCGATCAACGCGTTCAGGCCCGAGGTCGAGAAGTCGGGGTTCGTCTTGCCGAGCTTGAAGGCACCCCACTCCGGATGACCGAACCGCCCCCATCCCGACGGGTCCTTCGCGAGCGCGAACAGGTCGTTCCACCCGATCTGGACGTCCGGCCACCCCATCGCCTCGGCCATCGGCCGGGGCATCGCGATCACCAGTGGCGCCGTGGCGACGTGACCGACCTGATCCGGGATCAGGTCCGGGCCGTCGGTGTCCGAGAGCCGCTCGGTCGCGATCTCGAGCCAGCTGCTCGTGACCGGCGTCCAGACGTCGGGACGAGGACCGTCGGCGGCCTCGTCCCATCCACGCACGAGCGCGTCGGTGGCCGCCCCGGACGACTTGGCGACCACGTGCACGTCGGCGCACACGCCCTCGACGGTGTGATCGGCCCGGGCGTAGGCCTCGGCGACCGTCCCGAGCAGCGCGGCCTTCTCCGAGGACGACACCACCGTGATCGCCGTGCAGCCGGTGCGCGTCGCGGTCTCGGCCCCTGCGTGGCCGGCACCGGCGTCGACCGCCGCGATCGATCGGACGATCACGATCAGCGCCGCGGCGACGACGAGCGCGAGGACGTACGGTCCGTACGAGCGCCGCTCGTTGTCGATGGCCATCGCCTCATCCCTCCGTTCCCACCGGATACGCCGGTGATGTGCCGTCACGGGAGGAGGCGTTCGTTCGGGCCGAACATCGGTCATCCGAGAGGCACGACCGATGAACGATCGCGCGCGCGGGCAGCCGGCGTGACGAGGGTCAGAGCCGCCAGGTCGGCGCGGAGGCGGGATCGGGGACGTAGGAGCAGTAGGTCCCCGTCCGGATGTCCCGGTCGAGGTGGTGGCCGAGCGAGGGATCCTGCTCGGCGATCTTGGCGATCGAGGCTCGGATCGCGCGGCTCACGTTCACGCGGGCGCGCTCGGCGGCGTCGGGGACCGTGCGGGACGAGCCGTCGCCGCGGATCTGCCGATGGAGCTCGTCGGCGATGAAGTTGAGCTCGTCCCGCGCCCGGGATGCGCGCTCGGGATCGCCGTTGGCGTCGGCCTCCTCGATCTCGTCGCGGAGGTCCTCGAGACGCCGGCGGTACGCCTCCCTAGCCTGCCGGTCGAGGACCGGTTCCCGGGCCGGCGTGTGCGACGGCAGGTCCTCGCGTCCCGCCGTCTCCGGCACCGACGGACCGACCACCAGGTCGAGGACGTGGAGCTCGAGCCCCGGCGCGCCGAGGAGCCGGTGGATGTACCCGAGTCCCTTCGCGTCGTGGAGCCGGAACGTGCCGCCCACGTACGCGATCGACCAGTACTCACCCTCCAGGCGGAACGTTGCCTCGATCGGCTCGGCAGCGATCCGAAGGGATCGGTCGGCCGGATCTTCGGATACCGCCGGCCGAGCGGGGATCGGGGGCGCCTTCGAGCTCGACCAGCTCGCGATGCCCGCGCCCGAGCCGAGCGCGACGACGGCGATCGCGGCGGCGACGAACCAGGGGAGCCCGGCGACCATCGCGCCGGCACCGACGACCGCCGCGACGGCATAGGTGCGAGGGCGACGGAGCTCACGGACGGCGGCGTTCAAAAGTTCGCGACCACCCGGTCGAAGACGCTCCGGATGTCCGTCGCGTCCGTGGCGTCGTAGGCCGTTCCCAACGACGATCTCGCGATCGCGCCCAGCGTGTCGACGTCCGCGAGGTCTCCGTAGGCGATCGTGAAGATCCGGACCTCGCGGTCGAGCTCGGAGCCGACCGCATCGATCACGGCCGCGCGGTCGTCGTTGGTGGGATCCTCGTTCACCCCGTCGGACAACAGGATGATCCCGTTGATCTTCGTCGGGTCGAACTCGGCCTGCATGCGTCGCACCGCCGCTTCGACGGTGGCGTAGAGCTGGGTGCCGCCCTCGGGTTGGAGGCCGCCGATCGCGGCTCGGAGCGCGTCGCCGTTCGAGGACAGCGGCCCGATCGGCACGTTCTCGACGTACGCGCCGGCCGAGGGGTCGGGGGAGAACGTCCAGAGGCCGACCTCGTCGTCGGGCCCGAGCTGCGTCAGCGCCTGCAGCGCCGCGGCCTTCGCGAGCTCCATCTGGGTCTGATCGGTGCCGGGCACGGGAGCGCTCATCGAGCCCGAGACATCCATCAGGATCAGGACGCGCGCCCGCTTGCGGTACTCGGGCCAGGCGTCTCGGATCTGCGTGAGGACCTCGCCGCCCGGCGGCGCGATCGTCGCCGTCGGCTCGGTCGGGATCAAGCCGTTCTCCTCATCGATCTCCGGTCCCGGCTGCCCGGCGCCGTCGCGGAACCCGAGCGCCTGGAACCGCTGCTGTTGATCGGGTGCCTCCAGGAAGCGCAGGAACTCCTGCGCCCCGGTCCGCTCCGATGCCGTGACCCAGTCGGCGGTCAGGATCACGTACGGATGGTCGGCCACGATGGCGCCGTCGGACGGGTAGAAGGCGACGAGCGGCGTCTGCGGCGGGCCGTCGAGCCCGAGGGTCGCCGGATCCCCTGAGGGGTTGCCCTGGTTGTAGTCCCACACGGACTTCTCCTCCAGCAGCACGGCGGAGACGTACTCCTCGCCCCGACCCCGGTCGTCCTGCGCGCGCAGGGTCCGCAGGAAGTCCATCGACGTCGGCGCGTAGTGGACCACCAACGACTCGACCGCCTTCACGAAGGCGAGGACCTGCGGTCGTTGGAGGTCCGCGACCGTGAGATCGCTCGAGCGGTGCGTGGCGGCGTGGTAGGTGGCGACGGTCGCGTTCAGTCCCGAGGTCGAGAAGTTCGGATTCGTCTTGCCGAGCTTGAAGGCACCCCACTCGGGATGGCCGAAGCGTCCCCATCCGGATGGGTCGTTGGCAAGATCGAAGAGGTCGGACCATCCGATCTGCGTCTTCGGCCAGCCCATCGCCACCGCCATCGGCCGAGGCATCGCGATGACCTGCGGACTCTGGGCGATCGACGGAGCCCGTCCGTCCGGGATCCAGGTCGGCTGCTTCAACCGCAGCATGCTGACCCACGAAGACGAGGCGGGGGACCAGACGTCGGCGTGCACCGACCCGGAAGCGATCGTGTCGATCGCGGCGCCGGAGGGCTCTGAGACGATCTGGACGTCGAGGGGTGCACCGTCGACGGTCGGTTCGGCGAGCTCGAACCGGCATGCCATCTCGGCCATCAAGGCGCCCTTGTTGGACGAGCTGAGCACGACGACCCGGACCACGTCCGCACCGCCCTGGGGATCTGCTTGTGCCGCGATCTCCGCGGGGCCGCAGCCGGGCGACGGCCACACCGCGCGGGTCCCGACCACGAGCACCGCGCCAACGATCAGCGTGGTGAGCGGAGGCACGAGATCCCATGGGCGACGCACAGGCCCTCCCCGGTGGGCATCATCTTCCCTGCCGCC
Organism: Solirubrobacterales bacterium; assembly: GCA_050259555.1. Lineage (GTDB taxonomy): Bacteria > Actinomycetota > UBA4738 > UBA4738 > HRBIN12 > HRBIN12. The sequence continues at coordinate 3,538 of JBLNAW010000154.1, read as the reverse complement.
CGGGGATTCAACGGACCTTCCGCCCGTCCGCAGACGCTAGGCTGCAACACGGGAACGAAGGAGGGTGCACGAGATGCGGTTGGAGCTGAACCTCGACTTCGAAGAGCGCTTCGCGCCGGACCGGTTCTTCTTCGGCGTCGCATACGCCCCCTACTGCGAGGGCGGGCTCAACGAGGCCAACGGACTGAAGAACACCGACTGGACGCGGCTGCAGGTGCAGGGGAAGGAGGCGGGCGAGGGGATCCGCTTCTGGACGGACTACGCCAAGCACATCGAGCTCGCCGCGTCCCTCGGCCTGAACGCGTTCCGCATGGGGATCGAGTGGGCGCGCTGCCAGCCCTCCGCCTCGACCGAGCCGACCGATCCGCCCGCCTGGGACGAAGAGGCGCTCGACCACTACGCGGACATGGTCGAAACGGTGATCGACCACAGGATGCAGCCGATCATCACGCTGCACCACTTCACGCATCCGCTGTGGCTCGGGCTCGACATCTGGCTCGACGAGCAGGGCCCCGACCGGCTGGTCGAGGCGCAGGTGCACATCGTGGACCAGATCAACGCGCGTCTGATGGCGCGCGGCGGCAAGAAGATGGCGCACTTCCTCGTCTACAACGAGCCGAACCTACTCCCGCTGTTCTTCCACTTCATGGACTGGTACCCGGGCGACCGGAAGGGACCCGAGTACCTGCTGCCCGCGTGGGACACGATGCTGTCGCACTTCGTCAAGGCGTACGACGGTATCCACGACCTGTTCGAGGCGAGGGGCTGGGGAGAGCCGAACGTTGGGTACACGATCGCGAGCCTGAGCCCCTACGAATGGGACAAGCAGATGGACGACCTGCTGCGCCTGCGGAGCTGGGGCGTGGCTCGCGAGGATGCCGCGGCCAAGATCGCCGAGTGCCGGGCCGCGTGGCGAGCGCGCGTGGACGATCTGGCCAGGTCACAACTGACCGACGTGCAGTACGAGCGATACGTCGACCTCGTCACGATGACCGCCGACGCGTTGCCGCCCGAGGGATTCACGAAGACGCTCGACGCGCTGTACGCGTCCCCCCGGGCCAAGAAGCTCGACTATCTGTCGCTGAACGTCTACGAGCCGTTCGGAGGCCCGCGCCGAGACCCGGACGACGAGAGCCGCGGGATCCCGTGGGACATCTACATGATGGACGGCGAGGTCTACCGTACGTTCATCCTGGCGAAGAACGACTTCAACACCGACCTCCCGATCTACATGGGCGAGAACTCGTGCGCGAACTTCCAAGAGGTCGGCGGGCCGGCGATCCCGCGCCCCGACGGTTGGACCCGTGAGCGATACCTGAAGACCTACCTGATGGAGATGATCCGCTGCATGAAGGAGGGCGTGCCGATCGAGGGCTACCTCTACTGGACGCTGGTCGACGACGTGGCTCCGCCTCGGCTGGGCCTCTACAACTACGACTTCGTCGAGCATCGGATCCTCGACACCGACTGCTACGGACAACCTTCGGGCCGGATCTACGGGCACCTGGTGGCCGCGCTCCGCAGCGGTGACAAGGCTCGGATCTCCGAGGCGTTCGTCAAGGCGTACGGCTCCTCGTGAAGGCAGGCGACCGTTCGGACGTCCGGACCCGCATCCTCCATGCCCTGGCGGAGGGCGGGTTCGTGGCTCCGGACGCGGAGGCCGATGCGCTGCTCGAGGCCTCGAGCGGAGGTGCCGGTCCGATCGAGGAGCTGGTCGCTCGCCGGCTGCGAGGGGAGCCGCTCGCCTGGATCACGGGGTCGGTTCGCTTCTGCGGCCTCCAGGTCCGTGTCGAGCCCGGCGTCTTCGTGCCGAGACCGCACTCCGAGGCGCTCGCTCGGCGCGCGGCCGAGCTCCTGCCCCCCGCCGGGATCGCCGTCGACCTGTGCACCGGAAGCGGGGCGGTGGCCGTCGTCCTGCGCTCGGCGCGCCCGGGAGCCACCGTCGTCGCGACCGACGTCGACCCCGTCGCCGTCGCCTGTGCTCGACGGAACGGCGTCGATGCGCTGCTCGGCGACCTGGACCAGCCGCTGCCGGCGTCGCTGCAGGGACACGTCGACGTCGTGACCGCCGTCGTTCCCTACGTCCCGAGCGAAGAGCTCCACCTGCTGCCGAGGGACGTGCTCGCCCACGAGCCCCGCCGCGCGCTCGACGGGGGACCGGCGGGGATGCGGCTCCTCGTTCGCGCCGCCGAGGCGGCCGCCCGCTTGCTCCGGCCGGAGGGCAGCGTGCTGCTCGAGCTGGGCGGCGATCAGGCGCGCGCGATGACGGCCGCCCTCGCCGCCCTCGGCCTCTCCGAGGTCCGCGTGCATCGCGACGACGACGGACGAGATCGCGCGATCGAAGCGCGGCGCGGGGAGATGGTCGTCGCTCCGGCCCCCGGCGACGCTCAGCCGCGGTAACGGTCGTACAGGTCGCTCGCGGGATCGAAGAACCCACCCGCCGGCCGCGCGTGCGCGTGCCAGTGGTCGGGGATGCGTCGCCGCTCGCGGTCGAGCCAGTAGCCCTCATCGCCGTAGCGCTCGGCGGCGATGCGCTCGAGGTGCGTGAGGAGCAGCGCCTCCTGGTGCGGGTCGGGCAGGCCGTGGGTCCGCCAGACGATCATGGGCGTCGCGCAGACCATGCAGTCGGCGACCCAGCACTCCTCGTCCTCGAAGTGCCAGGCCGTGACGCGCTCGGCGCGGCAGAGCAGGCAGTCCTCAGGAGGTTCCGGCATCGAGCTCCACCGTATCGCCCACGGCCACACCGTGAGCGGTGAACCAGCCGGTGTTCGCCTCGACGGCGCCGGCCGTTGCCTCGTTCGGGCCGTACTTCGGGCACGGGTCTGCCGTGCAAGGGGGCATCTCGATGAGCGCGACGATGCGCCGGTTGGTATCCCAGAACGCGATCTGCAGGGGGATGAGGGTGTTCTTCATCCAGAAGCGGGCCTCGGCGGGCTCGTCCCACAGGAACGCCATCCCCTGGTCTGCCCCGAGGAAGGTTCGACCCATCAGACCCTGCGCTCGCTCGTCGGAGGAGTCGGCGATCTCGACCTGCAGGGATGCCGAGCCCTGCGCCGTCGTGATCCGGAGCGGGAAGCGCTCGATGCGAGCGGAGGAGCCGTTCGAGCCGCAGGCGGCGAGCAGGAACGCGAGCGCGAGGGGAGCGGCGCGACGCACCGTGCCATGGTCGCACGGGCCCGCACCCTCGGTATCATGACCCTGCGCCGGAGTAGCTCAGCGGCAGAGCACCTCCATGGTAAGGAGGGGGTCCGGGGTTCAATCCCCCGCTCCGGCTCGACGGGAACCCTCAGCCATAGGGCTCCTGACAGGGAGAACGGCCCTTGGCCGCGTTCCGGCCGGACCGGTCGGGCGCGGCGTCTCTGCATAGGTGTAGCGACGGCGTAGCAGGGTGTAGCAGCCCGGCGCGCCTCGCTCCTGGGTGCAGGAGGTGCACCGTGGCTTGGGTCCAGGCCCGGACGACGAAGTCCGGCAAGGTCCGCTACCGCGCCTACTGGCGCGCCCCGTCCGGCAGGATCAACGGCAAGGTCTTCGCGCGGAG
>JBLNAW010000153.1:0-3587 GCA_050259555.1 Solirubrobacterales bacterium | reverse complement strand
GACCTCGATGCCGCGTCGTTCGCGGGCTCGGAGGACGTCGCGCTCGACGTCCGCGAGCCGCTCGCCGAGCTGGTCCTCAACGCGGCCGACCTCGAGATCGATGCCGGGTGGGTCACCGGCTCCAGCGACGTGCGGGTCGAGGTCACGGACGTGCATCTCGACGCCGAGACCGAGCGCGCGAACCTCGCGCTCGAGCGCGCGCTCGAGGCGGGGGCGTGGACGCTGCACCTCGAGTTCCGGGGCACGCTGAACGACCGGATGCGCGGCTTCTACCGCTCGACGTACACCGACGACGACGGGCTCCCGCACGTCATCGCCACCACGCAGTTCGAGTCGACCGACGCGCGGCGCGCGTTCCCGTGCTGGGACGAGCCCGACCTGAAGGCGGTCTTCGGCGTCACGCTGGTCGTGCGCGAGGGCCTGCTCGCGATCTCGAACGAGGTGGAGGTCTCGCGCGAGCCGACCGGAGACGGCAGGGTGCGGCTGCGGTTCGCCGACACGATGCCGATGTCCACGTACCTCGCGGCCTTCGTCGTCGGTCCGCTCGAGGCCACCGAGCCGGTGGACGTCGGCGGCGTCCCCCTGCGGATCGTCCACGTTCCCGGCAAGGGCGACCTCACGGCGTTCGGGCTCGAGATCGGGGCCTTCTCGCTCCGGTTCCTGACCGAGTACTACGGCATCCCGTATCCGGGCGGGAAGCTCGACATGGTCGCCCTCCCCGACTTCGCGCAGGGCGCGATGGAGAACCTCGGCTGCATCACGTACCGCGAGATCGCGCTCCTCGCCGACCCGAACAAGGCCACCCAGCCCGAGCTGCAGGGCATCGCCGACACCGTCGCGCACGAGATCGCCCACATGTGGTTCGGCGACCTCGTGACGATGCGGTGGTGGAACGGGACCTGGCTGAACGAGGCGTTCGCCACGTTCATGGAGCTCATCACCGTGAACGCGTTCCGTCCCGAGTGGGATCGCTGGTCGCTCCAAGCCCGGGCGCGCTCGGTGGCGTTCGAGATCGACGCGCTCGGCTCGACGCGCTCGATCGAGTACCCGGTGCGCTCGCCGAACGACGCGAACGGCATGTTCGACACCCTCACGTACATCAAGGGCGCCTCGGTGCTGCGGATGCTCGAGCAGTACCTCGGTGCCGAGCGCTTCCGCGACGGGATCCGCCGCTACCTCACGGTGCACACGTACGGCAACACCGAGACCTCCGACCTGTGGGACGCGCTCGAGGAGACGACCGGCGAGCCGGTACGCCAGATCATGGACACGTGGATCTGGCAGGGAGGCTTCCCGCTCGTCACCGCGCGGGCCGAGGGGCGGAGCGTGCGCCTCGACCAACACCGGTTCCGGTTCGACGGCGCGAAGGACGACACACGCTGGCTCGCACCGCTCCTCGTCCGTCACGGGGCCGCGCAGAGCGCCGAGGTCGAGCCGGTGCTCGTCCCGCCCGAAGGCGCGTCGCTCGAGCATGCCGACGGCGACGCAGCGGTCGTGAACGCGGGCGGTCACGGGTTCGTGCGCGTGCGCTACGACGGCCCCCTGCTCGAGCGGCTCACGGCATCGCTCGCCTCGCTCACCCCGATCGAACGCCACCAGCTCGTCGACGATGCGTGGGCCGCAACCCTTGCGGGGGAGGGATCGGCGGCCGACTTCTGCACCTTCGTCCGGGCCTTCGAGGGCGAGACCGACCTGCCGGTGTGGCAGGCCGTGCTCCTCGGGCTCACCTGGTGCGAGCGCGTGCTCTCGGGTGCGCCGCGCGAGCGTTTCCGCGTGTTCGTCCGCGAGCTCGTGCGTCCCGCGCTCGACCGCGTGGGATGGGAGGCGCGCTCGGACGACGCCGACGTGCAGAAGGCCTTGCGCGGCGCGCTGTTCGGGGCGCTCGGCGTGGTGGGCGGCGATCCGGAGGTGCTCGCGCTCGCCCGCGAGGTCGAGGCCGAGTCGCGCTCGGCCGGCGGGGCCGATGCCTCGCTCGCGGCGGCGGCGGTGTCGGTGCTCGCGGCGGCCGGCGGGGCGGAGGAGTTCGAGCGGTTCCTGGCGGCACGCGGCGCGGCGCGCACGCCGCAGGAGGAGCTCCGCTACCTGAGCGCGCTGGCCGAGTTCCGCTCGGCGCCGCTCGTGTCCCGGGCGCTCGAGCTCACCCTCACCGACGAGGTCCGGCAGCAGAACGTGCCGGCGTTCCTCGCTCGGGCACTCACGAACCGCGATCAGGGGGCCCGCGCCTGGGCGTTCGTCCGCGACCATTGGTCGGAGCTGACCGCCAGGCTCGCCCCCTCGACGGTGATCTACGCCGCCGCCGGTGTTCGGGCGCTCACGGAGCCCACCGTCGTCGCCGAGGTGCAGGCGTTCTTCGCCGAGCACGACATCCCGCAGTCGGCGTTGCAGCTCCAGCAGTTCCTCGAGGTCGAGCGCGTGAACGCGGCCTTCGCCGCCCGAGCCGTGGGCGAGCTCGGCACGGCGTTCGGCGCCGAGGTCAGCTGACCGAAGCCGGATCGGTGTTGCCGCCACAGACGAGCACCACGACCCGCTCGTCCGCGCGCGGCACGTATGACCCACGTAGGAGCGCGGCGAGCGCGACCGCGCCGCCCGGCTCGGCGAGGACGTGGCACTCGTTCCACAGCCGGCGCTGAGCCTCGGCGATCGCGTCGTCGGGCACCAGCACGACGTGATCGACGAACCGGCGGGCGATGTCGTAGCCGATCCGCCCGACCCGCATCGCGCCGAGCGAGTCCGATGCGACGCCACCGACCTCGACGTCGACCGGCTCGCCGGCATCGAGCGCCGCATGCAGCGTGGGGCAGGCCTCCGGCTCGACGCCGACCACGCGGACCTCGCCCGCGAACCACGCCGCGATCCCGCCGATGAGCCCGCCCCCGCCGACCGCGACGAGCACGGTCTCGAGGTCGGGAGCCTGCATCTCGAGCTCGGCGCCGATCGTCCCCTGGCCGGCGACGACGGCCTCCTGGTCGTAGGGGTGCATGAAGGCCGCGCCCGAGTCGAACGCCCGCTCCTCGCATGCGGCGTAGGCGTCCGCGTAGTAGCCGGGGATCACGTGGACCTCGGCGCCGAGCGCGCGGATCCGCTCGATCTTCACCGGCGGAGAGGTCTCGGGCACGAAGATCTCGGCGCGATGACCCAGCACGTGGGCCGCGTACGCCACGCCGAGCCCGAAGTTGCCGCCCGAGGCCGCCAGCACCCCGCTGTCGTCGAGCTCGGCCGAGAGCATCCGGCTGAACGCGCCCCGAGGCTTGAACGACCCCGTGTGCTGCAGCAGCTCGAGCTTCAGCGTCACGATGCCCGGCACCCCGAAGGCCCCCGGCTCGAGGCGGGCGACCGGCGTGTGACGGATGTACCCGGTGATGCGGTCGGCCGCGTTCTCGATGTCGAAGCGCGTGATCGGCGGCGGCTCGAGGCCGGGGGACAGGAGGTCCATCGCCGTGTATCCAACCACGGCGGCGGTCGCGGCCGGAAGCACCGAGGCTCGAGGCGGCGCCGCGCGAGCGCGGGCCGTCCGCGCCCTGGGTAGCATCCAACCCATGACCGGGACGGGCGGCGGGCTTCCTTCTCTTCGACTCGACATCTCGCGC
>JBLNAW010000152.1:0-15472 GCA_050259555.1 Solirubrobacterales bacterium | reverse complement strand
CGGCTCGGCCGCACGATCCAGTACGTCGACCCGGCCACCTGGGATTCGAACGGCCCGTGCCTCGGGTGGTCGAACCGGGACGTGGTGGCCCATCTCGCGGCCCAGGATGCCGCGGCGGCTCGGGCGATCGCGGGCGAGCCGGCGGTCGAGCTCGACGCGTTCCGCGAGGCGAACGGCGGCGATCTCTGGGTGGACGGCTTCAACGAATGGGCCGTCGGTGTCCGCGCCGAGCTCCCGGCACGTCGGATCGCGGTCGACTGGGGGCGCGCCGCGGACCTGTTCTGCTCGAGAGCGGCGGACCTGCCACCCGATGAGTGGAACGCGCGCCGGGTGCCGTGGCTCGCGGGCGACATCGGCGTCCGGTACCTGGTCCAGTCCCGCGTCGTCGAGTGGTGGCTCCACGGCGAGGATCTGCGCGAGGGGACCGGACAGGAGCCGAACCCGCAGCACTGGCCGGTGCACCTCACGTGCGACATGGGGATCCGCATGCTTCCCTACGCGCTCGGCCTGGCGGGCCTGTCGTTCCCCGGTGCCAGCGTGCGGATCGACCTCTCCGGCAAGGGCGAGGGGTCGTGGCACTGGGGCCTCTCTCCGCATGAGTCCCCGGCCGAGGACAAGAAGCCCGACGCGTGGATCGAGGGCCGGGCGCTCGCGTTCGCGCTCGTCGCGGGAAGGCGCGTGCATGCCGGGTCCTACCTCGACGACGGCAACCTCGTGATCGGCGGGAACGAGGACCTCGCCCTCGCGGTGCTCGAGCACGTTCGCGCGTACGCCGAGTAGCTCAGCGCGAGAAGACGAGTCGCTTCACGGCTCGCGGGTACGCCCCGAAGCGGTACTTGTACGCGTAGTCGCCCTTCAGCAAGTCGAAGGCGCTGCAGCCGGCCTCGATCGCGATGCGGATGTCCTCGGCGACCAGCACCATGCCGGGTGCGAGCTGCTGCCACTCACGGTCGAACGCCGAGTTGTAGAGCGAGTAGGTCCCCTCGAACCGGAAACCGATCGTGCCGGCCACCTTCTCGCCATCTACCTCGATGAACGTGAGGTTGAAGACGCCGCGCGACAGGAATGCCTCGCCCAGCCGCCGGAAGAAGATCTCCATCCCCGGCTGCATGAACACGCCCTTCGGACCCTCGCTCGTGCGGTGGAGCGCGACGAACCGGTCCAGGTACTCCTCGAGCGTGTCCCGCTGCGCGAGGGTCACGTGGAACGGCCCGCCCTCGGTCTCCAGCTTCCGGGCCTTGCGCTTGATCTCGTGCCGAAGCTTCGCGGGTAGGTTCGCGAGGTACTCCTCGTACGAGCCGGGGATCGGCAAGAACGGCGCGACGCCGTTCTGGTCCTCGGCGACCTCGACCGAGAAGCCTTGCGCCGCAGCGGCCTCGGCGAGGAGGTCGAGCCACGCACGATCCTCGGGCAGACCGCGGAGATCGGCGGTCCGCCAGTCCTCGCGCCGGCCGAGCGCGGCGAGCAGCTCCTTCGCGACGGCGCCCTGGAGCTCGGGCTGGGCGACCGGGCCCATGTAGTCGGTGACCTCGGTCCCGCCGAGGAACCGGAGGGTCTCGCCGAACCGCTCGAACGCGACGGCGCCGACCTGCTCGCCGTCTTCTTCCGCGAAGGCGAGCAGCAGGTGCTCGGGTCGCTCCGCGAACTCCTCCCAGTAGAGCTTGAGGAACCCGGGTGAGTGGAAGAACGTGCCGGCGGGATCGGCCGTGACGAGGGCAGACCAGTCTCGGCGCGTGAAGTCGCGCCCGTCCTCGGAGAACACGACATCCATCGCTCAGGCTCCAACGCGTCGGGGTTCGGGGGTGTTCCCGACCCTACCAGGAGCCTCCGCCGCCACCGCCACCGCCGCCGCCCGCGAAGCCTCCACCGCCGAACCCGCTCCCGCCGGATCCCGCCGGGGTCGAGGCGATGATGCCGCTCGTCGTCACCGAGAACCCGTCCATCTGGTCCGCGAAGTACAGGTAGGCGAAGGGCCGGCTCGACACGTACCACGAGGTGTCGGTCGCGGGCGCGGACGCGAGGCCCTCGAAGGCCTTGGCCCACTTCTCGGTGCAGCCGAAGACGATCGCGTACGGCAGGAACCGCGTGAAGACGTTCTCCTGCTCGGCCCATCGCGACATGTGGGTCTCGGCGGTCTCGATCACGCGCCGGAACCCAGCGATCCGTCTCGCGAGCGCGGTGCCCTTCGCGGTGCGCCGCGGCATCCACAGGGCGACGACCAGGAGCGCGAGCGCTCCGAGGAGGAGCGGGATCGCGAACAGCGCGGCGTGGGTCCAGCGCACGAGCACGAAGGTGAGCCCACCGGCCACGACGAGTGCGAGCACGCCGATCCCCACCCAGGCGGTCCGGACCTGGTCCGGGCGCTTCGCGAACCACTTGCGGCGCACCGCATCCGAGTACAAGGACTCCTCGACCTCCTTCAGCTTCGAGGCGAACGTGTTCTTGAGCTCCGAGAGCAGTACCTCGTCGCCCGAGCCGAACAGACGGTCGAGCAGCATCCGCTCGTACGTCAGGAGTTCGTCGCCCGGTGCGGGCTGCTTGATGAGCTTCCAGTCGGGCTTGCCGAACCAGCCGTGCTTCTCGATCTCCTCGATCACCAGGTAGTGCCGGGTCGCGAGATCCACGATCGTCGCTGTGACGTCGAGCGTGTTCGCGCGCTCGTCGATCAGCGTCCCGACCTGGCCGGGTCGCAGGTCTTCCGGCGGCGCGAACTCGACGGGAGCCTCCCCGGATTCGAACAGCGGCACGGCCTGCTCGGCGCCGCCCGCGTTCCCCATCACCTGGTCGACCTGCGAGCCCTGGTACCGGCGGTCACGGCCGCGTCGCCAGGCGAGCATCGCCACGCCGCCGAGCAGCACCACGGTGAGCCCCGCCGAGCCCCCGACCGTGAGCGGCGTGCGCTCGAACGCGCGGTCGAGACTCCAGCGCTCCTCGAGGATCGGGGCCGTGCTCGCGACGGTTCCGGGCGGGAGCGCGACGACGATCGTGAACGGGGTATACGGGGCCAGGTCCCGCTGCGAGAAGGTCGCCGCTCCGCCCTCGATCTGGGCGTGGTCGCATCCGTCGGTCGAGCCGGAGAGGCCGGCAAAGCAGGCGATCCGCGTGATCGGCGCCGGCCCCGAGACCGTCACGGTCGACCTCCCGATCGACTGCTGCCACTGGTCGCCGATCGCGTTCCAGTACAGCTCGTCGTGGGTGTCGAAGCCGTTCATCGCGCCCTCGACGCGGTACGTCATCGTGTAGGTGTGGCGCCCCGTGATCGTGGTGTCCGGGTCGCCGATCCGGATCCTCAGGAAGGCACCGACGTGCTCGGTCTGCACGTCCGTCGGCGTGCCCGCCGAGCCCGTCACCGAGACGACGTCGATCGGGTACACACGATCGAACGTGTCGTTGTAGCGGACCCGGTCGGGGATGTCGCGGTAGATCCCGTGCCGCGCCGTCGAGCCGAACTCCTGGACGATCGTCTCGGTCACGAGGATCGACCCGCTCGGCTCGATCACGACCTTCACGTCGTATCGGGGCGTCGACTCGGACACGAACCCCTGCGCCGCAGCGGCCCCAGGCAGGAGCAACGCTCCCCCGAACGTGAGGACGAAACCGAGCGCGCCGATACGCTTGCGAGCGGTGTTGGTCATAGGTGCTCCACGAAGAAGAACGAGGCCGCCATGATGACGTACGCACCGGTGAGTTGCGCGCCCTCGAGCCAGTTGCTCCGCCCGTCCGCCGAGATCATGAACACGAGGATCGTCGCGAGTCCGACCGCGGCCACCTCGAACGTGCTGAACACGAAGTCCATCGGGTGACCGGTGAACAGGCTGATGAACACGAGCGCCGGCGCCACGAACAGGGCGATCTGCGTCGACGATCCGATCGCGATCTCGAGCGTGACGTCCACCTTGTCGCGCAGCGCGAACAGGATGGCCGAGCTGTGTTCGGCCGCGTTGCCGATGATCGGGATCACGATGAGGCCGACGAACAGCTCCGACAGTCCGAGGTCGGCGAGCGCTGGCTCGAGCGAGCTCACCAGCAGCTCGGACTCGAGCGCCACGAACACCGTCGCGAGCAACAGGACCCACACCGCCTTCGACCGGGACCACGTCGGATGCTCCTCGGGCGCGGGTGTGCGGAACAGGTGCTCGTGCGTCACCAGCGTGAACAGGAGCGCGGCCGCGTACAGGACGATCAAGACGCCGGCCACCGTCCCGCTCACGACCTCGCGCTCGATGAACGTCTCCCGCCCGCCGAGGGCGAACAGCGCGGGCATGAGGAGCCCGGTGACCGCGAGCCCGAGCGAGGTGGCGTGCACCGAGGCCGATCTCGCGCTGAAGACCTGCTCCTCCTGCTTCAGCCCGCCGATCAGGAGCGAGCCCCCCAGCACGAGCAGCAGGTTCCCGATGATCGAGCCCGTGAGCGACGCCTTCACGATCTCGGGTTTGCCCTCGAGGATCAGGAAGATCGCGATGATGAGCTCGGTCACGTTGCCGAACGTGGCGTTCACGAGCCCGCCGATCCGCGGCCCCATGTGCCGCGCAAGCTGCTCGGTCGAGCGTCCGATCAACCCGGCCAGGGGGAGGATCGCCCCAGCAGCGGTGAGGAAGATCGCCAGGTCCGGTCCGCCGGCGAGCCGGAGCACGAGTGAGGCCGGCACGAGGACGAGCACCCAGTCCAGCGAGGGCTTCACCGAGCGGCCGGCCACACCCGAAGCCTAGAGGCTCGTGGCGCTCGCGCGGTGCAGGTGGGCGGCCTAAGCTCGGAGGCGTGGGCGAGACCCCCGCGCTCTACGACGAGCTCGCGGACTGGTGGCCGCTCCTCTCGGCTCCGGAGGACTACGCGGAGGAGGCGGCCGAGTACGAGCGGCTCCTGCTCGAGAGCGCCGACGGCGACGTGGAAACGGTGCTCGAGCTCGGCAGCGGCGGCGGGAACACCGCGTCGCACCTCAAGCGGCGGTTCCGCATGACGCTCGTCGATCGCTCCCCCGACATGCTCGCCGTGAGCCGAACGCTCAACCCCGAGTGCGAGCACGTCGAGGGCGACATGCGGTCGGTGCGCCTGGACCGGACGTTCGACGCGGTGTTCGTGCACGACGCGGTCGCCTACCTCACGACCCAGGAGGACCTCGTTGCGACGATGGTGACCGCCGCCGCCCACTGCCGTCCGGGCGGTTCGGCCGTGTTCGTCCCCGACTTCGTGCGCGAGACGTTCTTCGAGGGCACCGACCACGGCGGTCACGACGGGACCGACCGCGCGATGCGCTACCTCGAGTGGCGGCACGACCCGATCGCGCTCGACACGACGTACCTCGTGGACTTCGCATTCCTGCTCCGACTACCGGGGGACCGGCTCGACGTCCGCCGGGATCGTCACGTCTGCGGACTGTTCCCACGGCAGACGTGGCTCGATCTGCTCGAGCGGGCGGGGTTCGGGGCGCGGGTCCACGCGCTCGGTCACGGCGAGCCGGTCGGTCCGGAGGCGTTCGTCGGCCGCCGGCGCTAGTGCGGCGAGGAGCCGGCGGCGGTGCCCTCGCCGGCGAGGGCCTCCTGGAGGACGTCCCAGGCGAGCACGGCGCACTTGATGCGGATCGGGTATTTCACGACGCCCTTCAGCGCCACGAGGTCCCCGAACTCGTCCTCGGAGGGATCGAGGTCGCCGGCCATCATGCCGCGGAAGTCGGCGATGAGCTGCTGCACGTCCTCGACCGGCTTGCCGGCGACGGCCTCGGTCATCATCGAGGCCGAAGACTGGCTGATCGAGCACCCCTGCCCGACGAACGAGACCTCATGCACCTTGCCGTCCTCGGCGTGTACGAACACCGTGATCTCGTCGCCGCAGAGCGGGTTGTTCCGCGAGCACGTGAGTGATGCCTCGGGCATCTCGCGCTTGTTCCGCGGGTTCTTGTAGTGGTCGAGGATGACTTCCTTGTAGATGTCGTCGAGCGCCACGCCTTCCCCCTCAGAACCCGAAGACGTCCTCGGCCTTGGCGAGCGCCTCGACCAGCACGTCCACCTCTTCCTCCGTGTTGTACACGGAGAACGACGCCCGTGCCGTCGCCGGCACGCCGTACCGCCGCATCACGAGCTGGTTGCAGTGGTGCCCCGCACGGATCGCCACGCCCTCCTCGTTCAAGATGGTCGCGAGGTCGTGCGGATGGACGTCCTTGTACCAGAACGAGACCGCCCCGCCGTGAAGCGTGACGTCCTGCGGCCCGAAGACCCGGGCGCCGGCCGCGAGCAGTCGCTCGATCGCGTAGGCGGTGAGGCGCTGGTCGTGCGCGCGGACGTTCTCCATCCCCAGCGCCTCGATGTAGTCGATCGCGGCACCGAGCCCGACCTCCTGCGCGATGTTCATCGTGCCGGCCTCGAACTTGTACGGCACCACGTTCCACGTCGCACGGTCGTGGAAGACCTCGTCGATCATGTGGCCGCCCGCCAGGAACGGGCCCATGCGTTCGAGCACGTCGAGCTTCCCGTAGAGCCCGCCAGAGGCGGTGGGGCCGAGCATCTTGTGCCCGCTGATCGTGAGGAAGTCGCAGTCGAGCTCGGTCACGTCGACAGGAACGTGCGGCACGAGCTGCGCGCCGTCGACGAGCACGAGTGCCCCGACGACGTGCGCCGCTTCGATCAGCCGCTTCAGCGGCGGGAGCGTGCCGAGCGAGTTCGACATCCCCGTGACCGCGAGCAGCTTGGTCCTCGGCGTCAGCAACGACCCGAGGTCCGAGAGGTCGAGCAGGCCCTCGTCGGTGAGTGGGAGGTACCGGAGCACGGCCCCGGTGTCCTGCGCCGCGAGCTGCCACGGCACGATGTTCGAGTGGTGCTCCATGTCGGTCAGCAGGATCTCGTCGCCCTCGTGGAGCTCGCGGCGGGCCCACGCGTACGCGACGAGGTTCGTCGACTCCGTCGTCCCCCGATTGAAGACGATCGTCGCCGGATCCGGCGCACCGATGAAGCGCGCGAGCTTCGCGCGGGCGGCCTCGTACATCTCGGTCGCTTCCTCGGCGAGCATGTAGAGGCCGCGGTGGGCGTTCGCGTTGTGGTTCGCGTAGAAGGCCGACACGGCGTCGATCACCTGCCGCGGCTTCTGGCTGGTCGCGGCCGAGTCCAGGTAGACGAGCGGCTTGTCTCCGACGGTGCGTTGCAGCACGGGGAAGTCGGCTCGGATGCGGGCGACGTCCAGCGCTCCGGTGGAGCGCTCCTCGGTCAACGCCATCGCACGAACGCCTCCCTCACTTCGTGCCGACGGGCTCCTCGAGACCGAGCTCGCGCCGGATCTCCTCGTAGCCCTTCTGCTCGAGCTCGGACGCGAGCTCCTTGCCGCCGGACATCACGATACGACCTTGCATCATCACGTGGACGTGGTCCGGCGTGATGTAGTTCAAGATGCGCTGGTAGTGCGTCACGAGCAAGATGCCGAGGTGCGGGCCGACGAGCTGCGCGATCCCTGTGGCGACCTGCTTCAGCGAGTCGATATCCAGGCCCGAGTCGGTTTCGTCCAAGATCGCGATCTGCGGCTCGAGGACCGCCAGCTGAAGGATCTCGTTCCGCTTCTTCTCGCCGCCCGAGAATCCCTGGTTCAGGTAGCGGTTCACCATCGCGTCCTCGACCCCGAGGTCGACCATCTTCTCCTTCATGTGCTTGCGGAACGCGAGCGCGCTGATCTCGTCGCCCTTCACGCTCTTGTAGGCCGTCCGCAGGAAGTTCACGACCGAGACGCCCGGAACCTCGACCGGGTACTGCATCGCGAGGAACAGGCCTCGGCGCGCGCGCTCGTCGGACGTGAGTCCGGTGATGTCCTCACCCTTGAACCGAACCTCGCCGCCCGTGACCGTGTAGCCGGGCCGGCCCATGATCACGTTCGCCAGCGTCGACTTGCCCGAACCGTTCGGCCCCATGAGCGCGTGGGTCTCGCCCTGCGTCACCGTGAGGTCGATGCCCTTCAGGATGTCCTTGCCCTCGACCGAGGCGGTCAGGCCCCGGATCTCGAGCGTCGTTGCGTCACTCACCGCTCTTCACCTCGATCAGGATGTCGTCGTCCTCCGTCGTCACCACGAACGTGTCGACCGGCGTCGTCGCCGGGAGCGATCGCGGCTTGCCCGTGTTCAGGTCGAAGACCGACCCGTGCTTCGGGCACTCGATCGTCTCGTCGTCGACGTCGACCTCTCCCTCGGTCAGGTACTCGTGCGCGTGCGAGCAGATGGCGTCGACCGCGCGGAACCCCTCGGCGCCGAGGTTCACGACCGCGACCTCGCGGCCGTCGACCTCGACCCCCCGGACCTCGCCGACCGGGACCTCGCTCACCGTTCCGACCCGCACCCCGCTCATCGGGACAGCTCCCGCTCGATCGCGTGCGAGACGCCGTCGCGGACCTCGGCGAGCGGGATCCGGTCGAGCACCTCCTGGAAGAAGCCGAACACGATCAGGCGCTCCGCCGCGGCGCGCGGGATGCCGCGGCTCTGCAGGTAGAAGAGCGTCTCCTCTTCGACCGGGCCGACGCTCGCGGCGTGGCCGCAGCGCACGTCGTTGGCCTCGATCTCGAGGTTCGGGATCGCGTCGGCCTTCGCGTGCTCGGACAGCACGATGTTGCGGCTCGTCTGCATCGCGTCGGTCTTCTGCGCGCCCGGGCGCACGTGGACCCAGCCCGAGTAGACGGCGCGCGACTCGTCGCGCAGCGCGCCCTTGTAGAGCAGATCGCTCGTGCAGTTGGGGGCTCGGTGGTCCTGCTCGGTGCGGTGGTCGAAGTGCTGGGAGCCGTCGCCGAAGAACACGCCGAGCATCTCGCTGAACGCCCCGGGCTCGGCGAGGATCGTCTCCGTCTCGACGCGGGAGAGCGAGGCCCCGAACCCGACCGCGACCGCCCGGAAGTCCACGTCCCGTGACAGGCGCGCGCGCTGGACCCCCAGGTGCGTCACGCCCTCGCCCCACTCCTGGATCGAGACGTACCGGACGCGCGAAGCCGGCCCGGCGTGGATCTCGACCACCGCGTCCGAGAGCGCATGCCCGAGGTCGGGTGAGGCGTACCGGTCGATGAAGGTCACCTCGGCGTCTTCCCCGACGACGATCAGCGTGTGCGGGAAGACCGCGGCGCCCTCGGTGTCGAGCCAGGTCAGGGTCTGCAGCGGCATCGAGACCGCGACGCCGTCAGGCACGTACAGGAAGGTGCCGCCGGTCCTGAACGCGCCGTGCAGCGCGGTGAACTTCGAGCGCGAGGTCGGCACGATCGCGTGCAGGTGCGGCTCGACCAGATCCGGGTGCTCCTCGGCGGCGCGGTCGAGGTCCGTGAAGATGACGCCCTCCGCGGCGAGCGCGGGGTCGAGGTGGGTGACGGCGATCTCCGAGTTGTGCTGGATCTGCAGGCCGGCGCGCTCCCCCACCTGACCCGCGGCCTTCAAGATCCGCTCGTCGACGCCGTCGAGGTTCTCGGCCCGCACGCCCGCGGTGAAGGGCACGAACCCGAGGTCGAGCTCGGACAGGTCCGTGTAGCGCCACTCCTCGGTCTCCTGCGACGGGATCGGGAGCGCGAGGTACTCGGTGAACGCCTGCTTGCGCAGGCTCTCGACGAAGGCGGGTGCGGCCGGCAGCGCGCCGAGCGCGCCCTCGTCGAACGTGGTCTCCGTTGTCGGTTCGCTCATCCCTGTCTCACTCCATGGAAGAGGGCAGACCCGACGGCCTGCCCTCCGGGTTCGCCGTCACTGCTCGCGCTAGCCGACCGAGCCCTCCATCTGCAGCTCGATCAGGCGGTTCAGCTCCACCGCGTACTCCATCGGGAGCTCGCGAGTGATGGGCTCGATGAAGCCGTTCACGATCATCGCGGTTGCCTCGACCTCGGACAGGCCGCGGCTCCTGAGGTAGAAGAGCTGGTCGTCGCCGACCTTGCTGACGGTCGCTTCGTGCCCGAGCGCGGCCGTCTCCTCCTCCACCTCGATGTACGGATAGGTGTCCGAGCGCGACTCGTCGTCGAGGATCAACGCGTCGCACCGGACGTTGCTCTTCGCATGGTGGGCCTCGGGCTCGACGCGGATGAGGCCGCGGTACCCGGTGCGGCCGCCGTCCTTGCTCACCGACTTCGAGGTGATCACGCTGGTCGTGTAGGGCGCGGCGTGGATCGCCTTGCCGCCGGCGTCCGTGTGCATGCCCTTGCCGGCGTACGCCACGCTGAGCACCTCACCCCGCGCGCCCTTGCCGAGGAGGTAGATCGAGGGGTACTTCATCGTGATCTTCGAGCCGATGTTGCCGTCGACCCACTCCATCACGGCGTCCTCGTACGCCGCGGCGCGCTTCGTCACCAGGTTGTACACGTTCGTCGACCAGTTCTGGATCGTCGTGTACCGGACGCGCGCACCCTTCTTGACGACGATCTCGACGACGGCCGAGTGCAGCGAGTCGGTCGTGTAGATCGGCGCCGAGCAGCCTTCGACGTAGTGCACGTAGCTGCCCTCGTCGGCGATGATCATCGTTCGCTCGAACTGGCCCATGTTCTCGGCGTTGATCCGGAAGTAGGCCTGGAGCGGGATGTCGACGTGGACGCCCGGCGGCACGTAGATGAACGAGCCGCCCGACCACACGGCCGAGTTCAGCGCCGCGAACTTGTTGTCGTTCGCAGGGATGATCGTCCCGAAGTACTCCTTGACCAGGTCCGGGTGCTCGCGCAGGGCGCTGTCCATGTCGAGGAACACCACGCCCATCTGGTCGAGCTCTTCCTTGATCTTGTGGTACACGACCTCGGATTCGTACTGGGCGCTCACGCCGCCGAGGTACTTCTTCTCCGCCTCGGGGATGCCGAGCTTGTCCCACGTCCCGCGGATGTCCTCGGGCAGGTCCTCCCAGCTCTGCGCCTGCTCCTCGGTCGATCGGATGAAATAGAAGATGTCCTGGAAGTCGATGTCGGACAGGTCGGCGCCCCACCACGGCATCGGGCGGGCGTCGAAGTGCTTCAGCGACTTCAGCCGGTACTTGCGCATCCAGTCCGGCTCGGACTTGAGCGCCGAGATCTCCTCGACGACCGCCGGCGACAACCCCTTCTTCGGGGTGAACACCGAGTGGTCCGCGTCCTTCCACCCGAAGCGGTAGCCCTTCGCGAGCTCCTTGAGGTGTTCTTCCTGGCTGACGGCCACGTCGCATCCCTTCGAGGCTCGAGGTCCCTTCGCGAGTCCAGGATAGCCCTCGCGTCTCCTCAAAGTCTACTTCGTAGGTCGGATTCCGGCTCCCTCCCGCTCGAGGAGGTAGAAGCGCCAGTCCGGGTGGTCGACGGGCAGGATCTCGAGCCGGCCGAACCCGGCGGACTCCGCGTATCGCCGCAAGGTGGCGGGCCGCATGACCGTGCCGGTTCCGGCCGGCGCCTCCCCCGACATCCCGTACGGGAGACACGAGAGCACGCTCCAGGCGTAGAGCATGCGCTCGAGCTCGTCCCCGGGTGCCGTGAAGGCCTCGGCGGTCCGCTCGTCGCCGACGATCACGGCTCCGCCCGCGACCAGGAGCTCGTCCGCTCGGCGCAGCGCGTCGACCGGGCGCGGCATGTCGTGGAGGCACTCGAAGAAGCAGACGAGGTCGTAGGGGCCCGCGTCGAGGTGAGCGGCGTCGGCGACCGTGAACGAGACCCGCCCCTCCAGGCCGGCCTCCCGGGCGTGGCGCCGCGCGAGCTCCACCGCGCGGGCGTTCGTGTCCACGCCGTGCACGTGGATGCTCGGGTACGCGCGGGCGAGCGCGAGGCTCGACCATCCTGCCCCGCAGCCGACGTCGGCCACCGCGGCCGGCTTCGAGGTGCCCGAAAGTCGGGCGTGCACCCTGGGGGCCGCGGCGATCCATCCCGCCAGGTCCTGCTCGAACGTGGCGCGGTTCGAGTCCCGCGCCTCGTCGTCCTCGTACTCCACCTCGTGCCACGAGAGGCCGCCGCCCGTGCGGAAGATACCGACGACGTCGGCGAGCTCGAGCGGGACCGACGCGACGCTCCGCAGGGACGAGGCGACGTACGCTCGGTCCGTGGGATCCAGGAGCGCCGCCGCGTGCTCGGCGGGCAGGTGGTACCGGCGGTCGGCCGGGTCCGCGGCAACGTCGTCCACGTCGAGGATCCCCGCGACCGCCTGCTGCTCGAGCCACTCGCGGACGTAGCGCTCGGCGAGGCCGAGCTCGGCCGCGAGCACCGGCGCCGTGCGCGTTCGCCCATCCGCGAGCGCGCGGTACAGACCCAGCCGATCGCCGAGCACGATCGAGAACACCTCGAGCGCCGAGAGCATCTGCCCGCGGAGCTGATCGGCGAACGCCTCCTTGCGGTCGGTCATGGCGAGGAGCCTATCCCGGCGCCGAGGGGTAGCGGCCTGGGTCGATCGGGTCCTCGAGCGACGCGGCGAGGGCCTCGATCGTGTCCGAGGAGACGAGGGCGTCCACCAGCTCGTGCGAGCCTCCGACGTAGGTGGAGAAGCCGTCCACCTCGGTCGAGACCAACCACGACCGTCCCTGGGGCCACCACAGGTTCGCGGAGTTCTCGCCGGCCGCGGCATACAGGCCGGAAGCGGAGCGGAGATGCCCGCGCACCAAGAAGTAGCGGCGTTGGGGCGTGCCGAAGGTCGCCGTCGCGCGCAGCACCCGGTCGCGCTCGTCGTCGATCCTCAAGTTCCGTGCCACGTCCTCGATCGGTTTCCGTGCCACGTCCTCGATCGGTCCGCTCGTCAGCACCCCGTGGGCTCCCTTCCACCAGGTTCCGTTGCCCTCCCACAGACCGAACCAGACGAGCTCCTCGACGGCGGTCCATCTCGCGAGGAACCCAACGAGATCCCTCAGCGTGATGTCGGGAAGGCTCCCCTCCAACGGCTCCAGGTCGTCGAGGGATGGCTGATCGCCCGGGTCGATGCCCGTGACCTCTGCGAACCCGATCGTGTGCTCCATCGTGACCCCTCGGCGGCGAGCCATCTCCTCCCACCGGAGCGGATCGATCTCCCCACCCCGATAGCGGAGTGGGTGGAGCACCCGCGCGTACGCCTCGAACGCATCCGGCATGAACGAGGCGACGCTGACACGGCCTTGCGTCGGCCATGGGCGAAGTCGCGCCACGACCCAGTCCGCGCCCGAGACATCGGTCATCAGCTCGACGTCCGGCGGCAGCCACTCGTACACATCGAGACCCTACCCCGGACGCGAACAGGGGCCCGGTCGCCCGGGCCCCTGCGGAGCGACGTGGGGGGCGGACCCTACGCCGCGACCTCCGCATCCACCGCGACCTCGGTGAGCAGGCCGGAGTGGACGTCGTAGACGAACCCGCGGACGAGGATGTCGTCCGGCACGAACGGTGAGGAGCGGATCCGGCGCACGTCCTCGCGGACGCTCTCGTCCAGGTCCCGGAACGGCAGGAAGTCGATCGACCACGCGTCGGCCCCGGTCTCGGTCCGGAGCTTCGCGCGCAGGTCCTCGTTCGTGAACGTGACCATGCCGCAGTCCGTGTGGTGGATCACCGCGAACTCGTTCGTGCCGAGCAGGTGCGTCGAGATGATCAACGACCGGATCGCGTCGTCGGAGACCCTCCCCCCGGCGTTGCGGATCACGTGCGCGTCGCCGATCTCGAGTCCGAGCGCTCGCTCCGGGTGTAGCCGGGCATCCATGCAGGCGACCACCGCCACCCGCCGGGCCGGCGGCATCGGCAGGTCGCCACGGTCGAATCCCGCCGCGAAGCGCCGGTTGTTCTCCAGCAGCGCGTCCAAGGTGCTCATCTGACTACCCCTTCTCGACCGGCACGCCGACGAGCGAGCCGTACTCGGTCCAGGAGCCGTCGTAGTTCTGCACGTTCGGGTAGCCGAGCAGCTCCTGCAACGCGAACCACGTGTGGCTCGAGCGCTCGCCGATCCGGCAGTACGCCACGATCTCGCGGTCGGGGGTGATCCCCTCGGCCTCGTAGAGCGCCCGCAGCTCGTCCGCGCTCTTGAACGTCCCGTCGTCGTTGGCGGCCTTGGCCCACGGGATGTTCTCGGCGCCCGCGATGTGGCCCGGTACCTGCGACTGCTCCTGGGGTAGATGGTCCGGTGCGAGCTTCTCTCCGCGGTACTCCTCGGGCGAGCGCACGTCCACGAACCCCGTCGCGCCCCCTACCCGCGCGAGGACCTCGTCGCGGAGCGCCCGGATCTCCGGGCGCTCGGTCCCCGAGATCGTGAACCCGGTCGGCGCGTGCGCCGGGACGTCCTGCGTGAGCTCGCGGCTCTCGAGCTCCCACTTCTTGCGGCCGCCGTTCAGGAGCTTGACGTCCTCGAACCCGCGGAGCTTCAGGAGCCAGTACGCGTACGCGGCGAACCAGTTGTTGTTCCCCCCGTACAGGACGACCGTCGTATCCTCCTTCACTCCGGCCGCGCCGAGGAGCCCCGAGAACCCCGCCCGGTCCAGGTAGTCGCGGCCGGTCTCCTTGTGGAGGTCGGTCGCCCAGTTCCACGCGATCGCGCCGCGGATGTGTCCCTTCTCGTACGCCGTCGTGTCTTCGTCGACCTCGATCACCCGGATGCTCGGGTCGTCGAGGTGCTCGTCGAGCCAGTCGGTCTCGACCAGCACGCCGGGATCTGCGTAGTCGCTCATCGATCAGGTTCCCTCCTCCCCGGGGTCCGGGGAACGGAACGGGCCGCCCGTGCGGGCGACCCGGTCGGTGGTGTGCGGTGCCGGTCGGCTATCCCGCGGGGTCGTCTGCGCCGGTGCTCGGGCGCCGCCGAGCGCGACCGCACAGTCGCGACGGGATCATCGCCCCGACCACCCCTCGAGCGCGCGTCCGGATCACGGCGATTCCCGACCTTTCCACTCGGATTTGCAGATGCAGCCTTGCATGTTGCACCTGCAACGTCAAGGGAGGGATGGGAGATGCGCGATCAGAAGTAGCCGAGGGCGGCCTTGGCCTCCTCGGACATCATCTCGGGGCTCCACGCCGGCCGGAGCACCATCTCGGTGTCGACCGCGTTCACCCCCGGGACGCCGGCGAGGAAGGCCTGCATCTGCTGCTCGATGAGGGGCCCGATCGGGCATCCCATCGTGGTCAGCGTGTACTCGATATGCACGTCGCCGGTCGCGGAGACCTCGACGTCGTACACGAGTCCGAGATCCACGATGTTGATCCCCAACTCGGGGTCGTAGACGTTCTTCAGTGCCTCGTAGACCTGCTCGGAGGTCGGCGCACCCTCCCCCGAGGCAGGCTCGGCCTCGTGCTCCACCTGCGGGAGCGGCTCGGCCGCCTGGTTCCGGGTCTCGACCTCGTCCATCCGTTCGTTCCTTCCGGGGATCTGAACCTCTATCCTAAAGGCGTCTCGCGAACCGACAGGTGTCAGGAGAACGATGGGTGAGATCCGCGTCCTGATCGTCGACGATCATCCCGTGACCCGGGAGGGCCTCCACGCCGCCCTGGATCTCGCGAACGACGTGGTTATCGTCGGCGAGGCCGACAGCGGCGAGAGCGCGATCGTGAAGGCCGGCGAGCTCACGCCGGACATCGTGTTCATGGACGTCCGCATGCCGGGGATGAA
>JBLNAW010000151.1:0-10669 GCA_050259555.1 Solirubrobacterales bacterium | reverse complement strand
GTGAGAGGCCGCGATCCGGTCCGAGAGCAGCGCGAACGTGCGCTCGGCCAGGTTCGTCGTGTCGAAGTAGTCCCGCCGTCCGACCATGTTCACCAGGTCGAGGTGCAGCCGCACGCTCGGGTGGTCGACCTCGTCGAGGAACGCCGCGATGTCCTGGGGCCGGTAGAAGAACGACGTGCGCCACGGCTCGATCGCGTACACGGTGCGGGAGAGGTCGAGGTCGTCGACGATCCGGAGCACGACCTCTCGGAACGCGCGTTGCCCCTCGAGCGTGAGCATCGCTCCGTCCGGGGCAAGCATCGAGTCCGAGGGATGACCGGATCCCACGAGGGAGATCACGCAGCGGCACCCCATGAGCTCGGCCTTCCGAAGGAGCGTGCGGACGCGCTCGATCCGCTGCGCCCGCCGCTCCGGGTCCGCCGTCATGAGGTTCTCCCACATCCCGGTCTCGCCGATCACGAGCCCGAGGTCTCGGGCCGCCTCGCCGAACGTGACGCACTCGTCGTCGGGCATCTCGGCGAGGCGGTTCGGCGCCGGGATCGCCGAGAGCCCGTGCCGGTCGAGCCGTTCGCACAGCGCCTCGAGGTCCGCGGCACGCTCGGCCGAGTAGAACCCCCCGAGCCTCACCTCACCGCGTCCAGGACGAGCACGGCGTAGGGGTCGATCCTCGGGACGTCGACGATCAGCCGGCCGTCGTCCACGCGGGTCGCGAGCTGGGTCTCGCCACCGAGGGCGAGCAGCCGGCCGGCCACCTCGCCGCCCGACCACGGGACCGAGAGCCGGACGTCCGTCGCGGGCGTGATCGTGTCGGTCTCGGGGTCGTAGCCGTAGTCGAGCAGGTGGAGGACCTGCCGGTCGCCCAAGGCCCATCGGACCACGTTGACCGTCGGATCCGAGCTCTCGATCCGCGAGGCGCCGAACCGTTCCACCGCGGCCGAGATCCGTTCCCGGTCCGCGTCACGGTATCCGCGCCAGAAGTCCAGCAGCATCGTCTCGTCCTCGTGCCGCGCGAGGTCGGTGCCGATCGCACTCTCCGAGAACACGACGAGCTCGCCGCCTCCCCGCGCATACGCCTCCAGGGCGGCCGTCGGCGCCACGCCGAGGTCGCGAGCCTCAGGCACGAAGACGGCCCGGTAACGTTGCAGCGCAGCAGGGTCGAGAGTGTCCGGGTTGAACTCCCCGTCCCCGACGAAGACCACGTCGAACTGGTACCCGAGCTCCCCGAGCGCCTGCGCGAGCGCCACGAACTTCATGTGCATCGGCGGTCGACGCATGATCGGCCCGTCCAGGTACACGATCGCGAGGTCGTTCATCGATGAGGCCTGTTCGTAGAGATCGCGGTTCGCGTCGATGAAGCGGATGTGCTCCTTCAGCACGTCGGGGGCCGTGGCTCGCCGCCGGGTCTCGGGGTCGACGCCCGGCCACCAGTAGTAGCCCCAGCGACCGCCGTTCGCGTAGGCCTCGAGGAACATCAGCTCGTAGTACCGCTGGCGCTGCTCGCCGGCGAGCTGCCGGGGCACGTTGATGCTCGGGCAGATCCAGTTCGGCGCGCCCTTGAAGGCGGAGCCGAGCCGGTACCACGGCGCGAACTTGCCTCGCGGGAGGATCAGGTGCGGCTCGTCGTGCGTGATGCGGTAGTCGTTCTCCATCAGGATGAACTCGAGGTGGGGTCCCCATAGGCATCCCCACAGCGTGCCGAACGTCTCCACGAAGTTGCCGAGGTAGGCCACGTTCGCGCTGATCGCGAAGCCGGGGTTCGTCGCGTCGGCGTGCGCTCGGAGCTCGGCGATGAACGCCGTCATCACCTTGAACGCCTCGCGCTCGTGGAAGGCGCGGTAGCGATCGAAGAGCGCGTCGTCTCGCCAGAGACGATCCAGGAGGGTGTCGTCGTCGGCGTCCGCGAGCTCGGTCTCGCCGCCGTCCCGCAGGTGCGAGCGGAACCGCTCGAGGCAGCGGTCGCAGAACCCCGTGCCGCGAGCATCGCGGTTCATCAGCCCGACGCTCATCATGATCTCGTCGAGGTTCACGACGTCCATGCCCATGTCGACGCCGTGCTTGCAGCGGTCAAGGAGGTAGCGACGGAACGCGTCGCTGTAGATGCAGGCCGCGTAGACCGGCTTGCGCTCCCAGTAGTACCAGTTGCACTCGGACGCCCGGCCGGCGATGTCGCGGCAGGTCTCGTCGAGCAGGTACTCGAACCCCGGCTCCTCGTACACCCTCGGGACCAGTGCGATGAGCGGCACCGAGAAGAGCACGCGCCGCCCGCCCCGGTGAAGTTCGGCGACGAGGTCCGTGTCCCCGAACTCGGGTGACGCCCACATGCCGTTCACCGTCGTCCCGAACTCGTCCGCCATCTCGGGCGGCATCGGAACGGCCGAGACGAACTGGATCTGCCGGTACCACTCCATCGGACGCGCCTCCCTCTCGGGGCCAGGGACGGCCCCGCCCCTCTCGTCGGCTTGCGTTCGTATGATATCGTTCTCACATCCGACGGCCGCGCCGGGGCCGGGCCACGCTCCGACCCGCCCGCTCGGGATGCCGCGACGACGGAAGGAGCGCGAGATGAAGGCGCCGGCCGTAGTGTTCGTCGAGCCGTTCAAGATGGAGATCCGCGAGATGGATCTCCCCGAGCCGGGCCCGTCCCAGATCGGGATCCGGACCGTCTTCTCCGGGGTCAGCCAGGGCACCGAGCGCTGGGCGCTCACGGGCCGCTACAACCACTTCGACGAGGACGTGCCCTCCTACTACCCGTGTTCGCCCGGGTACCAGGGCGCTGGGATCGTCGAGTTCGTCGGCGCCGACGTGAAGGGCTTCGAGGTCGGCGACCACGCGTTCACGATGGGGACGCACTTCGCGGACCCCAACCACAAGTACTCGGGGCCGATGCAAGCCTCGCACTCCGGCTACCTGGTCGTGGACGCCTCGGCGGCATGGAAGGTCGCGCCCGAGGTGGACCTGGCCGGGGCCTCCCTGTTCCACATGGCGGGCGTCTCGAGGTCGGGCGTGCGGATCACGAAGATCCAGCCCGGCGACCTCGTCGCGCTGATCGGGCTCGGGATGATCGGGCAGATGTCCGGACAGGCGGCACGGCGGGCCGGCGCGAGGGTCATCGCCACCGACCTCATCGGCAGCCGTTGCGAGCTCGCCGCGAAGTACTCGGCCGACCGGGTCGTCGACGGCTCGACGCAGAGCCTCGAGGACGCCGTGCGTGAGGAGAAGCCCGAGGGCGCCGACGTCGTGATCGACACGACCGGCATCGCGAGCATGTACGACCGCTGCCGGGACCTGATCCGGCACGAAGGCAAGATCATGATGCAGGGCTACTACGCCGACCCGATCACGATCGAGTTCCACCCCACGCACCTCACGCGGGCGTCGGTCACGTTCCCGTGCGGGTGGGACGACGAGTTCAACGACGAGCTCGCCAAGGACATGGCGACGGGCGGCATCGCGATCGACCCGCTCATCACGCATCGGATCCCGTTCGCGGACGCGGCCGAGGCGTACGACATGGTGCTCGAACACCCCGAGCGCTCGCTCGGCATGGTGCTGGACTGGGCCGGGGCATAGACGCCCGCTGGCCCGCACGAAGCGCAGAGGGAGGATCTGAGCATGGAGCGCGGGGTCTACTTCGACGGCTGGTTCCCTCGTCAGCACTGCTACCACCCGAGCCTGCCGCCTCGGCGCCTGCGGATGATCGAGGACCTGGAGGCCTACCACGCGACCGCACTCGTGTGGTCGGCGCTCGGCGGGGGCTCGATCTCGCTGCCGTATCTGGAGGAGGAGGCGTGGGGTGAGATCGACCCGAGGTTCCGGTTCTACGGGTTCCTGAACGACGCCGAGTTCATCCAGCACTGTCAGGAGCGCGGCATCAAGGTCTTCGGCATCGTCTTCGAGGTCCAGGGCTGGGAGTTCCCGGTCGAGCTGAATGAGGACGAGAGCCAGGTGCTCTCGATGAACGAGACGCGCGGTGTCGGGAAGAAGGGGTGGCTCGGTCTGCGCGAGTTCACGCAGAACACCTATCCCAAGATCTGGAAGTCGCTCGAGCACTACTTCCCGGACGGCCTCGTGAACAGCGACGGCGAGAAGGTCACCGACATCCTGGAGGAGTGCACCTCGCGCGACATCTACGGGGTGCCGTGCCACTCGACGTGGGTCGAGGTGCCGGAGAACGAGCACTACGCGTACCTGATGGACCGGAACAACCCCGTCTGGCGCGAGTACCTCAAGGCGATCATCCGGATCCAGATCGACGCGGGCGTCGCCGGGGTCGAGCTCGACGAGGCGGACCTGCCGATCTTCTCGACGGGGTACGGCGGCTGCTTCTGCAAGGACTGCATGAAGCTGTTCCGGGCGTACCTGCAGGAGCTTCCGGCCGATCAGCTGCCGAAGGAGCTCGAGGGCACGGACCTCGCGACCTTCCACTACGGGTCCTGGCTGCTCGAGCGCGGGTACGACTTCAAGGCGAACCGCGAGACGACCCCGCTCTACTGGGACTACATCCGGTTCCAGCGGCAGACGATCGTGAAGTACTTCGCGGAGCTCTCCGACTACATCAAGGAGTACGGACGTGAGAAGGGGCGCGACGTCCTCGTGTCCGGCAACTTCTACTACTTCACGCCTCACTACTACGCCTTCGAGCCGAAGGTGGACGTCCTGATCACCGAGATGGACAGCACCTCGTACCGCCAGCCCTCGTGGTGCCGGTACGCGGCCGGCTTCGCACAGGACAAGCCGGTCATCGTCGTGGAGAACCCCTACGGCGGCGTGCCGCCCGAGCTCCTGCCGAAGCTCAAGGACGGCAAGGCGTACGACCTGTTCAGGATGATGCAGTACGAGGCGGCGGCGCTCGGCATCAACATGAGCGTGCCGTACGGCGCGTGGATGGGCAGCGTCATCGAAGACTCGTTCTGGGCCCCGCACGACGTCGTCGTCGAGATCCAGGACTTCATCGCCGAGCACGAGGAGACGCTCTACAGCACCAAGTCGTTCTCGGAGACCGCGGTGGCGTTCAGCGTGCAGAGCGCGTTCGACTGGTCGGAGCGCAACGGCTCCGGGAGCAGGTTCCCGTTCTGGCGTGCGTGCGACGGGCTCGTCGAGCAGAAGCAGCCGTTCGACGTCGTGATGCTCCCCGAAGGGACCCTGCGACCCGACGTCCTCACGGTCGAGGACCTCGAGCAGTACCGGACCCTGATCCTGCCCGAGTGCTCGTCCCTGTCGTCCGCGCAGGCCTCGGTCGTGAAGGCCTTCCTCGAGCGCGGCGGGCACGTGCTCGCGACGGGTGAGGTGGGTCTGAACCTCGACGCCGCCGAGCGCGCGGCGATCTTCGGCCACCCGCACATGCTGCGGACGACCGAGGTTCGGGCTGAGGACTTCCCCGGCGGGCCTCAGGTCTCGATCCCGGGTGGTCCGGACCTCGCGATCAACATCCAGAAGATCGGTGACAAGCAGGCAGCGATCCACGTCATCCGGTACGACTACGACGAGGAGCGGGATGAGGTCCCGGTCATCCCGAGCATGCACATCGACGTCCGGCTGTCGCGGCCGTTCCGGATGGTGAAGACGTTCAGCCCGATGGGCGATGTGAAGGGGCACCTCACGTTCAGCCGGGACGTCCGCGAGATGCACCGGCTCGAGCTCGAGAACGTGCCGCTGTACTTCGTGGCGCTGCTGCAGGGCTGACGCCGGGCGGCCGCGGACGAGAGGGGGACCGATGGCTCGGTTCAAGGTCGGTGTGCAGCTCGAGCCGCAGCACTGCTCGGTCGCGCAGCTCCGGCGGGCGTGGCACGACCTCGACGTCCTCGGCGTGGACTCGATCTGGACGTGGGATCACTTCTTCCCGCTCCACGGCGACCCCGACGGGACGCACTTCGAGGGATGGACCCTCCTCACGACGGCCGCGTGCGACACGAAGCACGCCGCGCTCGGCATCCTCGTCTCATGCAACGCCTACCGGAGCCCGGACCTGCTCGCGGACATCGCCCGGACCGCCGATCACGTGAGCGGCGGGCGGGTGATCCTCGGCATCGGCGCCGGATGGTTCGAGCGCGACTACGAGGAGTACGGGTTCGAGTTCGGGACGGAGGCCTCGCGGGTCGCGGCCCTGGCCGAGAACCTCCCACGGCTGAAGGCTCGACTGGCCAAGCTGAACCCGCCGCCGCTCGGGCCGATGCCCATCTGCATCGGCGCCGAGGGCGAGCAGGTGATGCTCCGCCTCGTCGCCGAGCACGCCGACATCTGGAACGGGTTCGGGCCCGTCGAGACGTTCGCGCACAAGAACCGGGTACTGGACGAGTGGTGCGAGCGTGTGGGGAGGGACCCGGCCGACGTCGAGCGGAGCGTGACGTTGACCGGCCGTGACGATCCGGACCGCGTCGACGGCTTCGTCGCCGCCGGCGCGCAGCACCTGATCCTGCCGCTGGGTACGCCCTTCGACGTCATGCCCGTCGAGCGGCTCCTCACGGCGGCGAAGGCGAGCGGCTGAGGAGGGTTCCCATGGTTCCGATCGAGCGGCCGGAGTATGAACCGGTCGACCTGTCCGCGGTCTGCAACACCGGCCTCGAGATCCTGGAGGGCCGCCGCACGCCCCCCATCGGGGCGCCGATCTTCCACGGCATCCCGTTCCGGATCGGCAACCCGTCGGACGGCACGGCGCCGTGCTTCGTGGTGCTCGAGCCGGGGGGACCGAGCGTCACCGTCCCCGTAGACCGCCCCGCCGATCACGTGATCTTCGCGCACCGGTGGCTGCGGCACGCCGGCCCGGAGACGGACCCGGCGCCCGGCACGGTGATGGCGGAGTACACGGTCCACCTCGACGACGGCCGCTCGGAGACGATCTCGATCCGCGAGCGCTTCGAGATCACGGCGGTCGCGGACGAAGGCTGGGACGGGAGCAGCCCGTTCATCGCGTCGGGCACGAGCGAGCTCCGCCTGATCGATCGCTACGAGGGTCGATGGGAGGACATCGGCGTGCGGCAGTGCGAGACCGTGTACGGGGGGCTCACCGACTACTTCCTCTGGGTATGGGAGAACCCTCGCCCCGAGGTCGGCGTGCGCGCCGTCGAGCTCGTCGCGACGCACGAGCAGGTCCTGCTCGCCGGGGTCACCGTCGCGAACGCCGGGGAGCACCCCTTCCCGCGCGAGGCCGCTCGCACGGTGCGGGTGACGGCGCTCGGGACGGATGGGTCGCGGCCGCCGCTCGTCGAGCCCTCGGTCGCGGTCGATCGCGGGGTCGCCGGCTATGCGTTCCGCCTGCCGAGCGGCGAGCTCGGGCCGTACCTCGCCGACCCGCAGAAGGGCTGGGGTGAAGACGTCGACCGTGAGAGCCCGAACGCGTACGTGCGGATCTCGGCGGTGCCCTCGGCCATGGTGACGGTGAAGGACGGGGAGCGCGAGGTCGGTCGGTTCCGCTGGGGCGACCTCGACGGCGAGCCGCTCGAGCGTGAAGGCCTCCGCGTGGAGGTGGTCGAGCAGGGCCGCAATTGGGTCCACGTGACGGTCCTCGACGACGAGACCGGCCGACCGGTGCCGTGCCGGGTGCACTTCCGCTCTCCCGAGGGGGTGCCGTACCAGCCCCACGGCCACCACGACCACGTGAACTCGGATCTCGGGAGCTGGCACATCGACGTCGGCGGCGACCTGCGCCTGGGTCGAGCCACCTACGCGTACATCGATGGGACCTGCCAGGGATGGCTGCCGCGCGGCGACGTCATCGTCGACGTCGCGCGCGGCTACGAGTACGAGCCGCTGCGCGAGAAGGTGACGATCGCACCCGGCCAGCGCGAGCTCGAGCTTCGGCTGAAGCGCTGGACCCGGATGAACGAGGAGGGGTGGTACTCGGGCGACTCGCACGTCCACTTCCTGTCGGCACAGGGATCGGTGCTCGAGCAGCAGGGAGAGGACCTGAACGTCGTGAACCTGCTCCAGAGCCAATGGGGGAGCCTGTTCACGAATACCGAGGACTTCACCGGTGGTCCTCTCGCGAGCGCGGACGGCCGGTACGTCACATGGGTGAGCCAGGAGAATCGCCAGCCGTTCTTCGGGCACATGGTCCTGTGGGGCTTGCAGCGCCCCGTCATGCCGTGGTGCACCGACGGCCCGAACGAGGCCGAGCTCGGGGCATGGCAGGAGACGACGATGAGCGACTGGGCCGACCGCTGCCACGAGCAGGGCGGCACCGTGATCATCCCGCACTTCCCACAGCCGAACGGCGAGCCCGCGGTCCTCATCGCCACGGGTCGTGCGGATGCGATCGAGATGATCGTGCAGCGCCCGATGCAGCACGCCGAGTACTACCGGTACCTGAACGGTGGGTACCGGGTCCCGCTCGTCGGTGGGACCGACAAGATGTCCTCGGACGTGCCGGTCGGGATCTACCGCACCTACGCGAACCTCGGCGACGAGCCGTTCTCGTTCGACGCGTGGCGCCATGCGGTCCGGGCGGGCCGGACGTTCCTGAGCGGCGGCGCGATCCTCCGCTTCGAGGTGGACGGCCACGAGGTCGGGGACACGGTCCGGCTCTCGGGTCCGGGCACCGTGAGCGTTCAGGCCTCGGCCGAGAGCGTGCTCCCGATCGCCTCGCTCCAGATCGTCTCGAACGGCGAGGTGGTCGCTTCGACGCAAGAGCCCTCGCCCGTGCGGCGGCTGGAGCTGCGGGCCGAGGTCCAGGTCGACGGCAACTCGTGGCTCGCCGCACGCTGCGGCGGTCCGAGCTACTTCGACGGCCCGAGCCACCGAGACGTCTGGGGGCGCCGGATCTTCGCGCACACGTCACCGGTGTACGTCGCGTGCGACGGGGAGGAATGGTCGCGCTCGGATCCCGAGCAGGACCGGCGGATGCTCACGCTGATCGAGGGCGGCCTCGAGCGCGTGCGCACCGGGCGGCGGTACCCGGAGGACCGGATCACGCACCACCACACGGAGGCCGACCACACGGCGTTCCTCGAGCGGCCATTCCTGCAGGCGCAGGAGCTCGTCCGCCGCCGCATGGGGTCATGAAGATCGGGCTCTGCTCGGCGAACGTCGGTGCGTGCACGCGGCCGGACTCGCTCGCGCGCGTGGCGGAGCGCGCGGAGGAGGTCGGGCTCGAGTCGTTCTGGGTCTCCGAGCACCTCGTGCTCGCGGATCCGCGCGTCCCACCTTCCCCGATGGATCCGGAGCTGCCGATCCTCGAGCCGCTCATGACCCTCGCGTTCGTGGCGGCGCGGACCCGGACGCTGCGTCTGGGGACGGGCGTGCTCGTGCTGCCCCTCCGCAACCCGGTCGTGCTCGCGAAGGAGCTCGCGACGCTCGACGTGCTCTCGGACGGACGGCTCATCGTCGGGATCGGGGTCGGCTACGTCGACCGCGAGTTCGAGGCGATCGGCGTGCCGTTCGACCGACGCGGAGAGCGCACCGACGAGTACCTCGCTGCGATGCGGTCGATCTGGGCGGACGCGCACCCGTCCCTGGACGGCGACTTCGTCGGGTTCTCCGGCGTGCAGTCGCGCCCGAGGCCGGTCCAACGCCCGCATCCGCCGGTCGTCGTCGGGGGCTGGTCCCCGCCGGCGCTCCGCCGAGCGGCCGAGCACGCGAACGGATGGTACGGGTGGGGCCTCGATCCCGAGACCACCGCTCGGATCCTCGGCCAGTTGCGCGAGGAGGTCCGGCGGCGAAGGCGAGATCACGCCCTCGGGGAGCTCGAGATCACGATCACGCCGCCGGGACTCGCCTACCTGGACGTGGCGAAGCGGTACGCGGCCCTCGGCGTGGACCGGCTGAACCTCCAGGTCCGGGGTGACATGGAGGAGGACGACGTGGTGCGGTTCGTGGAGAACGTAGCGGGCGAGCTCGTCGGGCGAGTGTGACACCGACCCGATCTCGACGAAGACGGAGGAGGAGATATGGAGTACGTGCATCTCGG
The DNA here is from genome assembly GCA_050259555.1 of Solirubrobacterales bacterium. Classification (GTDB taxonomy): domain Bacteria; phylum Actinomycetota; class UBA4738; order UBA4738; family HRBIN12; genus HRBIN12. Next base: position 768 of record JBLNAW010000151.1, on the reverse strand, counting down.
ACGCCTGGGTCTCAAGGTCAGCCCGCTCTGCCTCGGGACGATGAACTTCGGCTGGGACGTGCCCGGCACGGACGAGCCTGGGGCGTTCTCGATCATGGATCGGGCGCTCGAGCTCGGCATCAACTTCTTCGACACGGCCAACGTCTACGGGTGGGTCAAGGGCGGCGGGCGGGGCGAGGGGATCACCGAGCAGATCCTCGGTCGGTGGTTCGCGCAGGGCGGCGGGCGTCGCGAGAAGGTCGTCCTCGCCACGAAGGTGTACGCGGACATGGGTGAGTGGCCGAACGAGGGACGCCTGTCCGCCGTCAACATCCGCCGAGCCTGCGACGAGAGCCTCCGCCGGCTCCAGACCGACCACATCGACCTCTACCAGTTCCACCACATCGATCGCAACGCGCCGTGGGACGAGATCTGGCAGGCGATCGAGACGCTCGTGCAGGCTGGCAAGATCGTGTACGCGGGGAGCAGCAACTTCGCCGGCTGGCACATCGCGCAGGCGAACGAGGCCGCCCGGAGCCGCCACTTCCTCGGCCTGGTGTCCGAGCAGTGCAAGTACAACCTCATGGTCCGCAGCGTCGAGCTCGAGGTGCTCCCGGCATGCGAGCGGTATGGCCTCGGCGTCATCCCGTACAGCCCGCTCGCCGGCGGGCTGCTCGGCGGCGCGCTCCAGAAGGCGAGCGACGGCCGGCGCGCGAGCGAGCAGGCGCAGAGGGACATCGAGAAGCGCCGGCCGCAGCTCGAGGCGTGGGAGGGTCTGTGCGCCGAGCT
>JBLNAW010000150.1:0-2692 GCA_050259555.1 Solirubrobacterales bacterium | reverse complement strand
AGGAGAGGAAGTTCTCCGAGGAGGAGTGCAAGGACAAGGACCAGACCTACAGCGCCCCGTTGTTCGTCGAGGCCATGTTCGTCAACAAGGCCACCGGCGAGATCAAGGAGCAGGAGGTCTTCATGGGCGACTTCCCCATGATGACCGACAAGGGCACCTTCATCATCAACGGCACCGAGCGCGTGGTCGTGTCCCAGCTGGTCCGCAGCCCCGGCGTCTACTTCAGCCGTGAGCTCGACAAGACCACCGACAAGGACGTCTACATCGCCAAGATCATCCCCAGCCGGGGGGCTTGGCTCGAGTTCGACGTGGACAAGAAGGACACCGTCGGCGTCCGGATCGACCGCAAGCGCCGGCAGAACGTCACGGTGCTCCTCAAGGCGATGGGCTGGAGCGAGGACGAGATCCTCGCCCTGTTCGAGGACGCCCAGAGCATCAAGAACACCCTCGAGAAGGACCACGTCCACACGCCGGAGGAGGCCCTCGAGGACATCTACCGCAAGCTGCGCCCGGGCGAGCCGCCGACGGCCGAGTCCGCCCGCACGCTGATCGAGAACCTGTTCTTCAACCACAAGCGCTACGACCTCGCGCGGGTGGGGCGGTACAAGGTCAACAAGAAGCTCGAGGCGGCCACCGGCGTGACCCTCGCCCAGCTGAAGGCGCGCGCCAAGGCGATGGCCGAGCTCGACAACCCCGACAAGAAGGGCTGGGACCAGCCTCGGTTCCGGGTCTTCGGCGAGCTCCAGAAGGACGAGCAGGGCGAGGGCGGCCCCAAGTACAAGGGCATCCTCGCGTACGAGGACATCTTGCGGGCCGTGAAGTACCTGGTGAAGCTGCACGCCGGCGAGGAGGGCTACGAGACCGACGACATCGACCACTTCGGGAACCGGCGCCTGCGCTCGGTCGGCGAGCTGATCCAGAACCAGATCCGGATCGGCCTCTCGCGGATGGAGCGGGTCGTGCGCGAGCGCATGACCACCCAGGACGTCGAGGCGATCACGCCCCAGACCCTGATCAACATCCGGCCGGTCGTGGCCTCGATCAAGGAGTTCTTCGGGACCAGCCAGCTGTCCCAGTTCCTGGACCAGACGAACCCGCTCGCCTCGCTCACGCACAAGCGCCGGCTCTCGGCGCTCGGGCCGGGCGGGCTCTCGCGCGAGCGCGCGGGGTTCGAGGTCCGCGACGTCCACCCGTCCCACTACGGCCGGATGTGCCCCATCGAGACGCCCGAGGGCCCGAACATCGGCCTGATCGGCTCGCTCTCGAGCTACGGGCGGATCAACCCGTTCGGGTTCATCGAGACCCCGTACCGGCGCGTGGTGAACGGCAAGGCCACCGACAAGATCGACTACCTGTCGGCCGACGAGGAGGACCGGTTCGTCATCGCCCAGGCGAACGAGCCGATCGACAAGGCCGGCAAGTTCGGGAACCCGACGGTCCTCGTGCGCCGCAAGGGCGGCGAGGTGGACTCGGTCGTGCCGGACGAGGTCGACTACATGGACGTCAGCCCGAAGCAGCTGATCTCGGTCGCGGCGGCGCTCATCCCGTTCCTCGAGCACGACGACGCGAACCGGGCACTGATGGGCGCGAACATGCAGCGGCAGGCGGTGCCCCTGCTCCGCTCCGAGGCCCCGATCGTGGGCACCGGGGTCGAGTTCCGGGCGGCCGTGGACGCCGGCGACGTCGTGGTGGCCGAGGAGCCCGGTTTGGTCGAGGACGTCTCGGCCGACGAGATCGTCGTCCGGGAGAAGGACGGGACCCTGCGGCCCTACCGGCTCCAGAAGTTCCGCCGCTCGAACCAGGGCACCTCGATGAACCAGAAGCCGCTGGTCGCCGAGGGCGACCGGGTCGTCAAGAACCAGGTCATCGCCGACGGTCCCTCGACCGAGTCCGGCGAGATGGCGCTCGGCCGGAACCTGGTCGTGGCGTACATGCCGTGGGAGGGCCACAACTACGAGGACGCGATCATCATCTCGGAGCGCCTCGTGAAGGACGACGTCCTCACCTCGGTCCACATCGAGGAGCACGAGGTCGACGCCCGCGACACGAAGCTCGGGGCCGAGGAGATCACCCGGGACATCCCGAACGTCTCCGAGGAGATCCTGAAGGACCTCGACGAGCGCGGCATCGTGCGCATCGGGGCCGAGGTCAACCCCGGCGACTACCTCGTCGGCAAGGTCACGCCCAAGGGCGAGACCGAGCTCACCCCCGAGGAGCGCCTGCTCCGCGCGATCTTCGGCGAGAAGGCCCGCGAGGTCCGCGACACCTCGCTCAAGGTCCCGCACGGCGAGTCGGGCAAGGTGATCGGCGTGCGCGTGTTCACCCGCGAGGACGGCGACGAGCTGCCCCCGGGCGTGAACCAGCTGGTCCGGGTCTACGTGGCCCAGAAGCGGAAGATCTCCGACGGCGACAAGCTCGCCGGCCGCCACGGGAACAAGGGCGTCATCTCGACGATCCTGCCCGAGGAGGACATGCCGTTCCTCGAGGACGGGACGGCGGTGGACATCATCTTGAACCCGCTCGGCGTCCCGTCCCGGATGAACCTCGGGCAGGTGCTCGAGGCGCACCTCGGGTGGGCGGCCCTCGTCGGGTTCCGCAAGGACGGCGAGGAGCACACCGGGCCGGTCTACGTGGCCACCCCCGTGTTCGACGGCGCCCGCGAGAACGAGATCCTCGAGTCGATCCGCAGCGC
>JBLNAW010000149.1:0-14013 GCA_050259555.1 Solirubrobacterales bacterium | reverse complement strand
TCGGGCGAGAGCACGATCTCGGCGTCGAGCGCGTGGTGGAGCTCGCCGATCTGGGCGCACTGCTCGCGGCTGTCGACGACCACGAGGTCGGCGAGCGCGAACACCCCGACGTCGAGCTCCTGCTTCTCGGCGCCGTCGCTGCCGAGCGCGGTCACGAGCGCCCCCCGCTTCAGCCACTCGGCCTGCACGAGCGGGTCGCGGCTCGCGGTGCAGGTGATCACGACGTCGGCGCCCTCGACCGCGGCCTCGACCGTGTCCGCGACGGCGAAGCGGCAGCCCTCGGGCAGGCCCGGCCGCGCCAGGAGGTCGTCGACGCAGTGGGTGGCGTGCTCACGGTTGCGGCCCCACACGCGCACGTGCGCGAAGCCCGGACGTGCCACGGCGAGCGCGTCCAGCTGGTAGCGGGCCTGCAGCCCCGTGCCGATGACGGCGACGGTCTCGACTCGCTCGGGCGCGAGGTGCCGGGCCGCGACCCCGCCGGCGGCGCCGGTGCGAACGTCGGTGAGGTACCCGTGGTCGAGCAGGAACGCGGCCGGCGAGCCGTCCCGAGCGTCGAAGACGACCACCATGCCGTCGATCGCCGCCGGCTCGATCCCGTAGAAGCCGCTCGCGGCCTTGATCGCGTAGTACGGAGCGCCGTGGAGGTGACCGGCCTTCACGTGGATCTCGCCGCGGGCCTCGGGCACGTCGAGGTGGATCACGGACGGGAGCTCGGCCCGCCCGGTCGAGTAGGCTGCGAACCCGCGGTCGACCGCATCGATGCACGAGGCCATGTCGAGGGCCGCGCGAACGTCGCCCTCGCGAAGGATGCGGACCGAGGCGCCCATCTCGCCCGAGCCTACCCGGTGCTAGGGTCGGCCGGGAGACGCGAAGGAGGCTCGCGATGGCCGGGATCGACCTGTTCCAGATGGAGCGGATGCAGTCGCTCTACTGGCACCTCGTGGAGTACGACCTCTCGGAGTCGGGCGTCACCCCGATGTCGATCCGCGAGCTGCTCGGCCCGGCCGCCGACGCCGAGGAGTTCGTGTCGACGAAGCTCGGCTACCCCCTCTCCGAGGGCGCCGAGGAAACGCGCTCGAACGTCGCGGCCTGGTACCCGGGCGCGACCGCCGAGCACGTCACGCTCGTGAACGGCGGATCCGAGGCGAACCTGCTCGTGCTGTGGACCCTGCTCGACCCGGACGACCGCTTGGCGTTCATGGTCCCGAACTACCTGCAAGGCTGGGGCCTCGGGCGCCACTTCGGGCGGGCGACCGACGTCTTCAAGCTCCGTCTGCGGGAGGGACGCTGGGCGCTCGACGTGGACGGGCTCGTCAAGGCCGTCACGAAGAAGACGAAGGTCATCATGGTCTGCAACCCGAACAACCCGACCGGTGCGGTCCTGTCCGAGGACGAGATGGACGTGATCGTCAAGGTCGCCGAGCGCGCGAACGCGTGGATCGTCGCCGACGAGATCTACCGCGGCGCCGAGGTCGAGGGCACCGAGGCGAGCCCCTCCTTCTGGGGCCGGACCGAGAAGGTCGTGATCACGAGCGGGATGTCGAAGGCGTTCGGGATGCCGGGACTGCGCTCGGGCTGGGTGGTCGCGCCGCCCGAGCTGATCCGCAAGGTCTGGATCCGCCACGACTACACGACGCTCACGCCGAACATGGTCTCGGACATCCTGACGGCGTTCTCGATGCGGCCCGAGATCCGCGAGACGATCTTCGCCCGCACGCGGGGGATCATCCGGGCGAACCTCCCGCCGCTCGAGCGGTGGATCGCGGCGCAGGGCGAGCTCCTCACCTACGTCCGCCCCGTCGCCGGCGCGATCGCCTACATGAAGTACGCACTGCCTCTCCGCTCCACCCGGCTCGTCGACAAGATCCGCGAGGAGCAGAGCGTGCTCCTCGTCTCCGGCGACATGTTCGGCCTCGGCAAGGGGTTCCGGGTCGGCTTCGGCTTCGACGTCGAGCAGACGCTGAAGGGCCTCGAGCGCGTCGCGGCGGTGCTCGCCGCCGTCGCCGCGAACGGCGCCTGACGGGCCGACCGGCCCCGTCACGCGACGAGCCGGCCGTCGGTGATCTCGACGGTGCGGTCCGCGTAGTGGGTCATGCGCTGGTCGTGGGTCACGACGACCGCCGCCGTGCCGCGTCCCTTGACCTCCCGGCGGATCAGCTCCATCACCTGCTCGCCGAGTTTCGTGTCCAGGGCGGACGTCGGCTCGTCGAACAGCACGAGCTCGGGCTCGTTCATCAGCGCGCGGCCGATCGCGACGCGCTGCTTCTCGCCGCCCGAGAGCGCCGCCGGTGTGTTCCGCATCCGCTCGGCGAGACCGAGCTCCTCGAGCAGCGTCTCGGCGCGCTCCTCGGCCGCCCTGCCCTTGCGTCCGGCTAGCTCCGCGGCGATCAGGAGGTTCTCCTTGGCCGTGAGGAAGGGCACGAGGTTCGCGCCCTGGAACACGAACCCGACGGACTCACGGCGGAACCGCGTCAGCTCCCGCGGATCGTATCCAGTGATCTCGTGGGGACCGACGTGGACCTCGCCCTCGGTCGGCGAGAGCAGTCCGCCGGCGATCGAGAGCAGCGTGGTCTTGCCGGAGCCCGACGGACCGACGAGCGTGACCATCTCGTCGTCGCCGACCGAGATCGTCGCGTGGTCGAGAGCCACGACCTCCGTCTCGCCGGAGCCGTATACCTTGCGGACGTCCTGCATGTCGAGTGCGCTCATGTTCGTTAGCTCCCTCCCACCGCGCTGGCGGGATCGATCCTGACGATCCTGCGGAACGAGATGGCGCTGCCGATCAGCGCCGTGACGACGATGCCGATCGCGATGAAGACGGCCCTCCTCGGCACCAGCTGGACCGGCACCTCGGGCGGGATCGCGCGCTCGAGCGCGAGGGTGACCGCGCCGCCGAGCGCGAACGCTCCCCCGGCGATCAGCAGCGCCTGTAGCACGAGTCCCGCCGCGAGCGTGCGCGAGCTCGCGCCGATCGCCTTCAGGACGCCGAACAAGCCGACGCGCTCGAGCGTCACGAGGGCGAAGAACAACGCGACCACCAGCCCGGCGACGACGAAGGTCACGCCGATGATGGAGGCGAACGTCGAGGACTGCTGCTCGACGCCGGGCAGGGCCAGGATCGCTTCGTGCGTGGTCAGCGCGCTCACTCCCGGAACGGCCGCGGCGATCGCGTCGGCGACCATCCGGTCCGATACCCCCCGATGCGGCGTCACGAGCAGGGCCTGGAACGTCCCCGCCCCGAGCACCTGATCGGGGCGGTTCTCCGCGAGCACCTTTCGCCACGTGTCGGCGTTCGCCCACAGGCCGCCCTGGTACAGGAAGCTCGTGTCCTCGACCCATCCCTCGACGGTCACAGGGGTCCTCGCGGGACCGATCCGCAGCACGTCCCCGAGCCGCACACCTTCGTCCTCGAGCGCCCGGTCGGCGTACACCTGCCCGCTCGGCAGGGGCGCCGGCACCTTCGCGTTCGCGGCCTCGTAGCCGAACACGGCGGCGTCCACGAGATCGCCCCCTGGCACCAGCGCGCCGAGGAGCACGACCCCGAACCCGCTCACGCTCTCGACCCCGTCGACCGCCTCCACGCGGGTTCGGGTGGCCGACTCGATCCGCGAACGGATGAGCGAGTCACGGCTGTCGGCGCTGTAGACGATCACGCTCGCCGACTGGGCTCGGATCGCCGCCGTCGCGCTCAGGTACAGCCCGTCCAGCAGACCGCCGAGCAGCAGGAGCAGGATCACGATCAGCGTGAGCGCGCCCCCCGCGGTGAGGAAGCGGCTCGGACGCCGCACGAGCTCCCGCCAGGCGAGCCTCACGCCAGTCCTCCCCCGACGCCCCGAGCGGTCGCGGCCGCGGGATCGAGCCGTGCCACGCGACGGATCGAGCCGATCGAGGCGATCACGGCGAGCAGGAGCACGGCGCCGCCGGTCTCCAGGATCAGCACGGGGTCGGTCCGGACCTGGAACCCTGCGTTCGAGGTGGCCGCCGCGAGCACCAGCAGACCGCTGGCGATCACCGTTCCGACCGTGGTCACGACGGCGACCTGCAGGAGCAGGTTCCGCAGCAAATAACCGGTGCTCGCGCCCACCGCGCGGAGCAGCGTGAGCGCCTGCGCCTTCTGGACGGTGATGATCAGGAAGAAGAACCCGGTCACGAGCACCACGACGAAGAACGCGAGCGCGAGGATCAGTCCGAACGACTGGCGGACGGACGAGACGCCGGGCAGGGAGGCGACGGCCGTCTCGAGGTCGAGGGCTTCGACGCCCGGCACCTGCGCGGTGATGCGAGCCGCCAGCGTCTCCGGCGCGACACCGGGTTCCGGGTCGACGGCGACCAGGGTCGGCAGGACCGCCCGAGCATCCGGGTTCTGCGACCGGACCGAGGCCTCGTAGGTGGGATAGGAGACGAACATGGTGGGCTGGACGTTGAAGCTCACCTCGTCCGCGAGCCCGACGATCTCGATCGTGTACCCGCCGGGGAGCACCTCGACGCGGTCGCCGATCCCGAATCCGGCGCCGGCGTCGGACGGCCCGACGCCCTCGGCGGGTCCGTCGGGCAGGCGGCCCGCCGAGAGCGTGGTGGGTGCTCCCGGGCCCCCGAGCTCGTACCCGAAGATCGTCGCATCCTTGAGCTCACCCATCGTGGTACGAACGGTGAACGTGTTCTCGCCGAACGCGGCGGCTTCGCTGACCCCGTCGACCGCCGCCACCAGGGTCACCTGCTCGCGAGACACGATGCTGCCCTCGATGCTCCGGCGCGCGTCCTCGCCGTAGACGAGCACCGAGGCGGACTGGTTCTCGACACCGCCAACGAACTCCTGGATCAGCTGGCTCGAGAGCGTCTGCATGAACAAGATGAGGAACACGAGGAGCGCGACGGCGCCGGTGAGCAGTCCGAAGCGCAGCTTCGCCCGGCGCATCTCCGCCACCGCGAGCCGCACGCGCTCCTCCTCCCTCGATCGCACGGTCCCGGCTGTCGAGACCCCGCGCAGGGTATCTCGCCGGATCGCCGCTCGACCTGGAAGAAGCTCGGCATGTTCCGGCTCCGTCGCCTTCAGGGAGCGCGCACCGAGCCGCGCCTACGCCGGGTGGGTTTCGCCGTCGCCGAGACGCTCGGTGACGTAGCGTCGGATGTCGAGCGACAGGTCCTCCATCGGCGCGTAGTACCCGACGTCGAACGCGCGCGAGCCCATCCCCTCCTGGACCGCCTCGCAGATCCGCCAGTCCTGGCGGTTCACGAGGTCCCAGAAACCGATCGCGTCGCTCGGGTCGAAGGACGGGCGCGAGATCTCGGTCGGATGGAACAGGAAGTCGCACTCGATGCGCGTGCGGCAGGCGTCGATCGGCCACAGACGGAAGGCCGCCACGTGGTCGGCCGACAGGCTCACCATGAGGTTCGGGTACACGAGCTCGCCCTTGTGTCGCGTGCGCTCCTCCTCGGTGAGACCGGGGAACGGGGCTCGGTCCGTGGTCCCCGTCAACGTGAACGTCGTCGCGCCCTCGCGATGCGGGACGCCCTCATCCCAGTCGAGGCCGGCACCACCCTGCCGCTTGAAGGCCGGAACGACCTCGCAGAGCTCCGGATGGACCGGCCCGCAGTGGTAGCACTCGTTGTAGTTCTCGACGATCACCTTCCAGTTCGCCGCAACCTCGTACACGATCCGGTGCGCCGTCCGTAACACTTCCAGCGGGTACCGGCGGATGCGCTCGGGCATCGCGCCGAGCTGCTCGGCGAGCGGGACGGCCTCGGCGGGCGTGAGGTGGACGAACACGAAGCCGCCCCACGCCTCGACGGCGACGGGGTGCAGCGACAGATCGTCCTTGCGGAGGCCGTCGCCCTCGTTCAGGAACGGGGCTGCGCGCAGCTCGCCGGTGAGCGCGTACGTCCACGCGTGATACGGGCAGACGATCGAGCCCCTGAACCGGCCCGACGGCACCGCCGCACCGACCGCCTCGGGCGCGGTCTCGAGCACCAGGCGGGAGCCGCGGTGCCGGCAGACGTCGTAGTAGCCGCGGAGGACGCCGTCCTTCGTCCGCACGACGAGGACGCGCTCGCCGGCGACGTCCGCGCGGAGGAAGTCGCCGGGTGCGTCGATCGCCTCCTCGCGTCCGATGCAGAACCACTCGCGGAAGAACAGGCGTTCACGCTCACGCTCGAACACCGCCGGCGACCGGTAGGCCCACCCGGGCAGCGTGCGCTGCAGCTCGGTCGGCGGCGTGTCGGTGCGCGTCTGGATGCCCGTCATCGTTCGGAGATGACCCTCGGTCAGGTCGGGCGACTCTGCGTGTCGTACGTATGTAGCACGCACGACGCCGGGAGTCTCCCCATGGTTGATGACCTACAGTCACGGACCGGGCAGCGCTCGGCCGCCAAGCGCGAGCTCATCGTCGACGCGGCGATGCGTCACTTCGCCGAGCACGGCTACCAGGGCGCGCGGGTCGAAGACGTCGCGGCGGAGCTCGGCATCGCGAAGGGCTCGATCTTCCAGCACTTCGGGAGCAAGGCCGGGTTGTTCTTCGCCGCTTATCGCAAGTCGGTCGCGTCGCTCCCCGCGTGGCTCGACGCGCCGAAGGAGGTCCTCGACGAAGGGTTCTGGGTCACGCTGCGCTACTGGCTCGAGCGCACCGAGCACCTGATCCAGGGCGACTGGGTCCCCTACCGCGTCACGCTGATCGGGAACTACGGCACCGATCTCAAGCTGAAGCGCGAGATCAACCGCTTCCTCGTGAGCGAGGATCCTTACGGAACGCTCGACTTCGTCGAGTTCGGCGTCCGCCGCGGCGAGGTGCGCGAGGACCTCGACGTCGAGATGGCGGCTTCGATGATCGACTGGCTCGCCGAGCGCCTTCAGGACGCGCTCGTCACGGCCGAGCTCGACCCGGGGCTGTTCCATCGGCACGCGAACCCGCCGAAGCGGCGCGAGCTCGGGATCGATCAGTTCGTCGACCTCCTGCGGCGCGCGATCGGCTCGTCGTCGCCCTAGGGCCGAGCCCCGAGGACCGGGGCGGCTTTCGTAAGGCGTGGTCCCGAGGACCGGGGGGTCCTTCGCGCGTCGCCATCGCCCGATGCGGGTGCTTGCATGGACCCGAGGAGGTTCCATGTCGACGTCGGTCAGGTCTCGCACCTCGATGCCCGTGATCGAACCGTCCACGGACTTCCCCACGTTGGACGACGGGGAGCCCATCCACCAGGCTCCGCTCCGGATCGCCGAGTTCGTGATCGCCGGGGCGTTGGTCGTCGCCACCATCGTGGGGTTCGTGGTCGGCTACATCCTGTAGATCGTCGCGAGCAGGATGCGGGCTCAGCCCGTCCCGTTGCGACGCATCGCGGCGGATGCGTCCTGCACCGTCACCTTCTTCCGCCGGTAGTTCCGGAGCGCGAACCGGTCGCACGTCGTCTCGGCAGAGGTTCCCCACCCGTGGTGCCGCTCGAGGTACCAGTGCATCCACTCGTGGAGGTAGAGGAACCGGAGCACTTCGCGCGGCGTCCGGAACGTGATGCCCTCGGTCAGCCAGATGAACCGGATCCGAGGTCCGGGCCGGCGCTTCGCGGCGTACGGCACCACCTCGCCGAACGGGTAGAAGGGCTCGGGCACCTGGAGCACGATCGTGCGCTGCTCGAAGTCCGTGAGCGCCGCCAGGTGCGGCCGGTGCCGGTAGCGCAGCGGCTTCACGACGACCTCGAACCCGGCCGCCGCCGGCAGGCCGGCGAGCATCGTCCGGACGCGTGCCGAGGGCAGCCCGTCCACCCGTGAGGTGATCCGCACGGGCCGAGGCTACCGCCCGCCGCCGACTACGCCGGGTCGGGGCCGAGCACCGCGTTCCAAAGGACGCGCTGCGTGCCCTGGGTCATCAGCCGGAAGTTCAGGTTGTAGGGGAACAGCACGACACGGCCGTCGCCGTACGGCTCGTCCACGGCCGCCGGGTGGCCGGCGAGGTGCTGGGTGTGCAGCGCCGAGCCCGAGACCGCGAACCCCGCGCCTTGCTCCGGGTACCACATCGGCGCGGCGCTTCTCGAGACGCGGAGGGTGTCGTCGCTCTCGAACATGACCCAGACCCACGCACCCACACCGTCGGCGAGTGGGCTCGCGGGATCGATCTGAACGCGGATCAGGCTCCCCGGGATCGAGTACGGCGAGTTGCGGAACCGCGCGGTCGTGATCGCCAGGCGCTCGGCGAGGAGCGCGCCCCCGTACTTGTACCCGACGTACCGGCCGCCTCCCGCGACCCAGCGCTCGATCGCGTCCATGCCGTCGGATCCGAGGCGACGGACGCCGACGTTGACGCCGCCCATCGGGACGACGAGCACGTCGATCCGGCGGAGGGCGCCCTCGCGCACGTCGTCGGTGGTGAGCATCCGGAAGGGGATCTGCCATACGCGCTCGAGCAGGTATCGGAGCTGCTGCGTGCCCTCGAACGCGTAGACCGAGTTCGCGAGCGCGAGGATGCCGATCCTCGGCGTCTCGGCGGAGGTGGCGCCGAACGTCGGCTCGTCCATCGGGCCGACGAGCGTCGCCTCGGGGGCGAGCCTCGTCCCCGAGGACCCGCCGTCGAGGTTCATGAGCAGGGGGCTGCTCCAGCCCGTGATGTCGTAGGTCTGGCGGACCGGGACGTACGTGTCGCGGTTCAGCATGGCCTGGATCCAGTGCTTCTGGGGCTGGGCCATCGGCACCCAGTACGTCCCCGCCGGCAGCGTGCGCTCGCCGACGTCACCGATGTAGGGGCGGTAGTCCGGGACGACGAGCGGCGCATCGAGTCGATAGACGGCGACGTCCATGCGCTGGAGCCGCCGGACGAGGAGCCGGATCTCGTACCGCCGACCTGGTCCGTTCAGCACGAAGTAGTGGCGCACGCGGAAATCCGGCACCTGCTGCAGCAGCTCCGCCCCGGGCGCGAAGACCTGGTTCTCCTCGAGCACGCCGCGGCGTCCCTCGTCGAGAGCATCGACGTAGGCTTGGTGCTGCTCGCCGAGGAGCTCGGCCCGATGCGTGGCCGCCTCCGAGAGGAGCACCCACATCTCCACGTAGTTCTTCTGCGTGCGGAGCTTGATCGGGGCACCGCTGTACGTCTCGAGCGTGATGCCCGCGGCCTGGAACCCCATCGCGGGGACGACGTCGCCGTAGGCGGGCAGGAAATAGTCGTAGCCGCCTCGGTTGAAGTAGCCCCAGTCACGGTCCTGGAACTCGGCCGCGAGCGAGGGCCCGTAGAGCTCGTCGATCCAGGACTGCACCTGGGTGGAGATCTCGTGGTACACGGGATCGTCGTTCGGTGGGAAGAACGAGCGGTAGTAGCCGAACTCGTGCGCATCGACGAACAGGAGCGGGGGGTACTGCCGTAGGAGCTCGATCTTGCCGTCGGTCTCGGGCTGCGTGCGCGCGAGCCAGTCGCGGTTCATATCGACCCCGTACGAGTTCCGACGTGTGTCCGCCTCGCGGCCGTCCGGGTTCTGGATCGGCAAGATGAACACGACCGCGTTGTCGAGGATCTGTTGCGCGGCGCAGTCGGTTCGATCGGCGAGCTGGAACAGCGTCTTGAGGGCGGCATCGGCACCGCTCTCCTCGCTGCCGTGAACGCTGCCGGCGACGTAGAGGAACGCGGGGGTCGCCGCCGCCAGCGCGTTCGCCTCGTCGGTGGGTGTGAGCGGATCGCGGATCGTGAGGACGGCCTGACGGATCGCCTCGAGCCCTGCGGCCGTCACGTTCTCGGGGTTGCCCACGATCGCGTACTTCAACGGGCGCCCGAGGGGCGACGTGGCGTAGACGCCGGATACGACGCGATCGCTCGCGGCGTCGACCGCGTCGAGGTACGTCCATGCCTGATCGGTGGTCACCTCGTGCCGACCGAGGTTGAAGCCGATGACGTCCTTGGCCTTCGGCACGACCCCGGCGAAGGTCGCCTCGGTGTCGAAGGGATCGCACGTCGCCTGGGCGACGACGTCCGTGGGAACCTGGAGGATCCCGACCCCCAGGACGAGCGCGACGAGCACGGATGCACGTTTCACCGTTGCCTCCCGACGGGTGCGGACGTCGTCATCGTCGACCGCCTCGCGGAGGCCGTCAAACGCTGCCGCGCATGGGCTCGGCCCCCGGGATACCATGCCCGCAGGTCCGCCGGATCGGGGAGGTGAGTGCCCGCATGAGCGCCGAACCCGTGGACGCCGAGCGCCCGATCCACCCGATCCGCCCGATCCGCGCGCTCCGGCGGCCGTGGACCGTCGAGATCCTCACCGCCGACGAGATCGAGCAGGTGCACGAGACCTCGCTCCGCGTGCTCGCCGAGATCGGCCTCGAGGTGCGTTCCCCCACCGTCGTCGCGGACCTCGCGCGCGAGGGTGCGGACGTGGACGAGGCCGCGATGCGTGTCCGCTTCCCGGCCCCGATGGTCGAGACCGCGCTCGCGGTCGTGCCGCCCACGTTCACGCTCGCGGGGCGCGACCCCGCGTACGACCTGCCGATCGACGGCAGCGCCGGCTACCTGTCCACCGACGGCACGCCGAGCGAGATCGTGGACCTCGAAACCGGGATGCGGCGTCCGACCACGCTCGCCGACCTGCGCGACACCACGCTGCTCGGCGACGCGGTGCCCGAGATCGGCTACCTGTGGCCGGCCGTCGCACCGGCGGACGTCGATCCACGGATGCAGTCCGTCGAAGCCGCACGGATCATGCTCGCGAACTCGACGAAGCATGCGAACCACAACGAGTGCTACTCGGCCTTCGACGCGCGCGCCGTGCTCGAGATGGGCGCGGCGGTGGTCGGCGGCGAGGATGAGCTCCGGCGCCGGCCGGTGATCTCGACCTACCAATGCGCGATCAGCCCGCTCATGTTCGACGGCGGTCCGATCGAGGCCGCGCTCGAGTTCGCCAGGGCCGGCGTGCCCACCGGGTTCGTGACGATGGCCGTCGGGATGGCCGCGGCGCCGGCGACGCTCGCGGGGCACCTGGTCTCGACGAACGCCGAGCTCCTCGGCGGCATCACGATCCTCGAGACGCTCGTGCCCGGCACGCCGACGTACTACGGCCCGTACCAGGCGTTCATGGACCTGCGTTCGGGCGGGATGAACCTCGCGTGGGGACCCGAGGACGTGATGCTGAAGCTCGCGTCGGCGCAGCTCGGCCGGCGGTACGGCCTGCGCATCAACATCCAAGGGTTCCAGACCGGCGCGAAGACGCAGGACTGGCAGGCCGGCGCGCAGCACGGGATCTCGCTCATGACGATCGCGATCGCCGGGAGCGCCGAGCTCATCGCGGCCACGGGGACGATCTACGGCGCGGGCGTGTGGGCGCACGAGAACGTCCTGCTCGACGCCGAGCTGTTCGACATCATCTGTCGCGCCACCGAGGGGTTCGAGGTGAGCGAGGAGACCCTGGCGTTCGACGCGATCCGCGAGGCCGGCCCCGGCGGCCACTTCCTCGCGAGCCCACACACGCTCCGCCACATGCGGGACCGATGGACGGCACACCTGTTCGGCGCCGAGACGTGGGAGGAGTGGGAGGCGGCCGGACGGCCCTCGGCGCGCGAGCGTGCGCACGAGCGCGTGAAGCAGATCCTGGCCGAGCACCAGCCCGAGCCGCTGCCCGACGACGTCGCGGCCGAGCTCGACCGCCTCGTCGAGCGCCACCGGCGGACGCTCGCCGATGGGTAGCCGTTCGGCGGACCTGCCTCAGGGTCCGATGTAGAGCTGCCGCTGCGACGTGAAGGCGTCGAAGAAGGACGTCCCTCGGGTTCCCCGGTCCACCCCGGAGACCGCTCCCAGGCGGACGCGGTCGATCCGCCGTGTGTCGTCGTTCACCCCGGTCACGGTGGTCTGCGGGACCCCGTCGAGCCAGAACGTCAGCTCTCCGTCGTTCGCACCCCTCGCCGTCGCCGCCACCCAGTCCAGCTCGATCGCGACCGGCGCGTCGTCGATGGCGAACCACCCGGTGTTCTTCCAGGCGGCGTGGTCGTTCCGCACCGCGATCCCCAGCTGGTACGCGCCGCCGCGGAAGCGGAGCCGAACGCTCAGCACATCCGTCGACCGACCCGAGTACCCGTCGAAGATGTGGAAGGAGTCCCCCGCCGCCATCGAGATCGAGTTCGGATCGAAGGAGAACCGTGCCCGGTAGCGCGGCTCGTGGGAGGGCGAGTCGTCGGTGACGTAGATGGGTGCGTTGTCGTCGATCTTCGCCTGCATCCCCTTCTTGCCGGCCATCCCCGCCGCCCTCCTCACGCTGAGGTCGCCGAGATCGGTCCTGCTGGAGGACCAGGCCGACAGATCGCCCGACCCGAAGCTGTCGGCGAAGATCCGGTCTGCCGAGGGCGTCACGACGGCGAGATCCACCTTGGCCGTGTCGCACAGCCCCCCGGTGTCACACACCTCGTAGACGAAGCTGTCGCCGTTCGTGGACCCGCCGTCGTGGACGTACGAGTACGAGCCGTCGGCATGCAGCGTCAGGCTGCCGTTCGCGGGGGACGTGACCGGCGTGGTGGTGACGGCGAGCGGGTCGCCGTCGGGATCGACGTCGTTGCCCAGCAGCCCCGGCGCCGGCTGGTCGAGCGTGCCCCCGGGAACCACCGCACCTGTGTCGTCCGCGGCCACGGGGGGCTGGTTGACCGTCGTGACCGGCCAGGGTCTGGTCGTGTTCGGGATCGGGTGGCTCGCGATGCTGTTGGAGACATCGGCGAAGGTGAACGCGTTCGGGCCCGATCCGGCCACGTACGAGAACGTCAGGAACGACGCATGCAGACCGTTGGGCACCGGATCCGTGCCGTACGCGAAGGACTGCTCGAACGAGTCCGTCCGATCGAGCGAGTAGTCGTTGGACTCGACCGCAGGGGCGCACACGATGGAGGCCTGGTAGGCCGCGTTGGCGCACGGATGGTTCGGTCCCTTCGGGTCCTTCGGGATCAGGTCCGACACCCCGGCCCCCGTACGTGGGTTCAGGAGCATCCAGTCACCGATCTTCTGCCCGGCGTCCACCGAGCTCCCGTCCATGCTCACGAACCCGCCCTCGAAGTAGATGACCGAGAACAGCTTCGGCGCCGCGGTGGTGACCGCGAGCAGGTTGTCCTCGATCGCCTGGATGTAGACGTCGGGGTCGTAGTCGGCGGCGGCGAGCAGGTTCGTATCCGTCGTGCTCAACGAGGTCTCGTTGAAGACGACGCCGGCGACGCTGTCGAGGTAAGGGCTCTCGGACAGGTGCTGCGCCATCGCCGTGATCCATGCGTTCAGGCGAGCCTCGACCACGGGGTTCCACAGCAGGGCGATCGCGTGATCGCTGTCCGGGGTGAACTGGCCGCAGGAGGACCCGCTGCACCACGCGCCCGAACCCGAGAGCAGATCCGCGGGCACCGCGGCCGTGCCGTCGGACTTCTTGTACATGAGCATGACCATGAGCTTCTTGCCCTTGGCCGCCACGCGCTCGAGATCCGCGTCGAGGGCGGCGAAGCCGGCCGAGTAGTCGCCCGGGCTCAGCTCCGACGCCGCCCACTGGTAGCGGAACTGCACCCCCGTGAAAGGCCCCACCAACGGGTCGTCGAGGATCGCCTGCTTGCGGGCCGCGGAATCGGTGTTGGCCAGGACGTAGTAGCCGGGGTACCAGTTGTAGTTCCCCACCGCGGCCGCGGTCGGCACGGCCGGCGCGAGCGACCCCCACGCGATGAGACCGACGAGCGCGAGGAGGAGGGTCGCGGTCCGCCTGCGGCCAGGGACCAACGGCATGCGGCGCAAGATAGGGGGCTTCGTCGAGAACCGCAACCCCCCAGGCGGAGGGCGTCCCAGACGGCGGGTGGCCGGACGCTCTCCAGCGAGCCACCCGCCATCGGGCCGCCACTCGTCGCTAGCAGAAGAGGCTGATGCCCCCCGGGCCCACGAGCAGCCCCACGATGATCAGGACGATCCCCAAGAGGATCCCGCCGCGGAACAGCGTGACGATGCCCCAGATCACGAGGATCGCGGCGATGATCCACAAGATCAACGAGACCCCTGCGCCGCATGTCTTCGCAGCCAACAGCAGTTCCATACCTACCTCCTTCTCAGG
>JBLNAW010000148.1:0-5321 GCA_050259555.1 Solirubrobacterales bacterium | reverse complement strand
GCCGTGGAGGAGCCGCGGCCGGGTACGGGCCCGAGATGGCCAAGAGTCGGGCGATCAGACTCGCACGCTCGGGCCGGGTCATCTGCCGCTCGGAGACCGCGAGCACGTCGAGGTCGCTGTGCGGTCGCAAGCCGCCGAGGACGGCGGAGCCGTGCAGGTAGGCACCCACGAGGTCGGGGCCGAGCCCGTCCCGCAGCGCTTCCAGAACCGCGGCGATCTGCGCGCGAGCGGGCTCGTCGAGCGCGAGATCCTCGGGACGTGAGCCAGCGTCCACCATCGCAGCGCCGAGTCTAGGGACAACGGATCCGCGTCACGTGGAATGATGCCTCGAGCGTCGGTTCTCGCGGAGGGGAGAAGGGGATGGCGGCACCGAGGAGCGTCGAGGAGTACCTGGCGGGCCTTCCGGAGGACTCGCGCGCGAACCTCGAGAAGCTCCGCAAGGTCATCAAGGCCGCCGCGCCGAAGGCGACCGAGACGATCAGCTACCAGATGCCCGCGTTCAAGCACGAGGGTCGACTGCTCGTGTCCTACGCCGCGTTCAGGGACCACTACAGCCTGTTCCCCATGAGCGGGGAGGTCATCGCGGCGATCGGCGACGAGCTGAAGCCGTACGCCTCGGGCAAGGGAACGATCCGCTTCGATCCCGACCAGCCGCTCCCGGTCGCGCTCGTGAAGAAGGTCGTCAAGGTACGCCTCGAGGAGCTCGCGTCCCGTCGGCGTCGGTGAGCCGGAGGCGCCGGCCCAGGACTTGAACGGCCGTTCAGTTCCGTGGTTCGATAGGGAACAAACCTGCTCAGAGGGGGGCTCGAGATGGCGAACTCGTATCACGCCATCGTCATCGGGGGCGGTCACAACGGGCTGATCGCCGCCGCGTACCTCGCGAAGGCCGGGGCTCGCGTCGTCGTCTGCGAGGCCAGGCACAAGACCGGCGGCGCCGCCGACACGATGGCGCCCTGGCCGGACCTCCCGGACGTCAGGGTCACGACGCTCAGCTACGTCATGAGCCTGATGCCCGACACGATCCTGAAGGATCTCGAGATGGAGCGGCACGGGTACCGCGTCCATCCCGTCGGTCCGTACGTCGTCCCGCTGCCGGACGGGCGCGTGATGATCGAGTACGACGACCCGAAGCAGAACTACGAGGAGTTCGCGGCGATCAACAAGCGCGACGCGG
This sequence comes from Solirubrobacterales bacterium, assembly GCA_050259555.1. Lineage (GTDB taxonomy): Bacteria > Actinomycetota > UBA4738 > UBA4738 > HRBIN12 > HRBIN12. Next base: position 4,147 of record JBLNAW010000148.1, on the reverse strand, counting down.
ACAACCTCGAGCTCTGGGAGGCGTGGATGGGCGGGATCGCCGATGTGCTCGGTCCCGTGCTCATGACGACGCCGCCGCACCTCGGATCGAAACGACCCGGAGACCTGCTCGATCAGCTGCGGCTCGCCTGGCGGTTCCGCGGGTTCGACGTGAAGAAGGTCGGCGACGTGACGCGGTTGTTCACGATGTCGGTCGCGGATCTCCTCGACCGCTTCTTCGAGTCGGACGAGATCAAGGCCGCGATGTGCATCAACGGGCTCATCGGCACCTGGGCAGGCCCGCGCGAGCCGGGCACGGGGTACGTGATGGTGCACCACTCGATCGGCGATGTCGGCGACGGCACCCTCGGCTCGTGGGGCGTCCCCGAGGGCGGTATGGGCGGCGTGGCCGAGGTCCTCGAGCGAAGCGCCCGCTCCCTCGGCGCCGAGGTGCGCACGAGCGCGAGGGTCGAGAAGGTCCTCATCGCGAACGGCAAGGCGCAGGGGGTCGTGCTCGAGGGCGGCGAGGAGCTCCGCGCGCCGATCGTCGTCACGGCGTGCCACCCGCAGATCACGTTCCTGCGCCAGATCGACCGGTCCGAGCTGCCCGGGGACTTCGTGACCGACATCGAGAACTGGAGCAGCCGCTCGGGGACCGTGAAGGTGAACCTCGCGCTCTCGAGGCTCCCGAAGATCGCCGAGAAGCCCGAGTGGACCGACTTCACCGGCGGGTTCGAGATCGCCCCCTCGCTCGAGCAGCTCGAGACCTCGTTCGAGGAGGCTCGGCATGGCAAGGCTGCGACGCTGCCGTTCAGCGACGGCGTGATCCCCACGGTGCTCGATCCCTCGCTCGCGCCCGAGGGCATCCACGTGATGTCGCTATTCACGCAGTGGGTGCCGCACACGTGGTCCGATGAGCAGCCGCAGGACGAGCTCGAGGCCTATGCCGACCGGGTCGTGGACGCCTACGAGGCGGTCGCGCCCGGGTTCAAGGGGTCGATCCTCGCGCGGCAGGTCATCGGCCCGTACGAGATGGAGCACGAGTGGGGGCTGATCGGCGGCAACATCTTCCTCGGCGAGCTCTCGGCGAACCAGCTGTTCCACATGCGGCCGGCGCCCGGGTACGCCGACTACCGAACGCCCATCGAGGGCCTGTACCAGTGCTCGAGCGCGACCCACGGGGGCGGCGGCGTCACCGGCATCCCCGCGTTTGCCTGTGTCCGCGAGATCCGCAAGGACCGCACGCGACGCAGGGGTTGATGCGGGAGCCGTACTCGTTCTCCGTCGCCCGTCAGCCGCCCGGAGCCGGGATCGCGCCGAGCTGCATGAGGAGGCTGAGGGCGTCGTTCATACCCCAGTGCTCGACGACCTTGCCGTCCTCGAACCGGTAGACGCTGCACGTGTCGATCTGGAACGGCTTGCCGTTCGCCGGCACGCCGAACGCCGGGAAGCCGCCCTGGTTCGTCCCCGCGACCCGCGTGCGGACGAACACGCGATCGCCTCCCTCGATGACCTCGAGGATCTCGACCGTGCGATCCGGGAACGACTGCATCACGCCTTGGTGGGCCATCTTCGCTCCCTCGAGGCCGAGCGGCAGCCCCGGCGTGGCGGACGCCGAGTTGTCGAAGCTCGGCGCGAAGTACCCGTCGAGCTCGTCGAGACGACCGGCGTCCCAGGCCTCCTCGATCGCACGGACCGTGTCCGCGTTCGTGCCCATGTCGCCCTCCTTCCTGAGCCCGGTGGGGACCGGGTCTCCCTGATGGACACGGGTACGACGAACGATCGGCCGGGATCTCGACATCCGGGCGTCGACGACGGGCGTCGTTCGTCGGTGGGAGGTCGGCGGTTCCGGAGGCATCATGGTGGGATGGAGAGCCTCCGGGGACACCTGCTCCTGTCGGCCGCGAGCCTGTGGGACCCGAACTTCCGCAAGACGATCGTGCTCATCGGTCACCATGACGACGAGGGCGCCGTCGGCGTCGTGCTGAACCGATCGACCGAGATCACCGTCGCCGAGGCCGTGCCGCCGCTCGCCGAGCTCGTGCCGCCGGAGGACCCGCTCTACATCGGGGGACCCGTGCAGCCGCAGGCGGCGGTGGTGCTCGCGGACTTCGAGGACCCTTCCCACGCCGAGATCCTCGCGCTCGGCTCGATCGGGTTCCTGCCCGAGGAGGTCGATCCGGGCGAGATCGGCGGGATCCGCCGGGCGCGGGTTTTCTCGGGCTACTCGGGATGGGGGCCGGGACAGCTCGAGGCCGAGCTCGAGGAGGGCGTGTGGATCGTCGAGCCGGCCCTGCCCGACGACGTCTTCGCAGCCGATCCCGACCATCTGTGGCAGCGGGTCCTGCGCCGCAAGGGACGCGAGTTCGACCTGATGCGCTCGATGCCGGTCGACCCCACCCAGAACTGATGTCCGGATCCGTCCGCTTCGATCGTGCGGCCGAGTTCTACGACGAGACGCGCGGATACGACGCCGAGCTCGCCCGCGCGACGACCGAGCTGCTCACCGGGGAGCTCCGAGGCCGAGGCAGGGTGCTCGAGGTCGGGGTCGGCACTGGTCTCATCGCACTCCCGCTCCACGAGGCCGGGATCGCGATGCTCGGGCTCGATATCTCGGCGCCGATGGTGGGCAAGCTCGTCGAGAAAGCCGGCGGCGTGCCGTTCCCGCTCGTGCTCGGCGACGCGACCGTCCTTCCGTTCGCCCACGACGTCGTCGACGCGGGCCTGATCCGGTGGGTGCTGCATCTGATCCCCAACTGGCAGGACACGGTGGCCGAGCTCGTGCGGGCGATCCGGCCGGGCGGCGTGCTCGTGGTCCACCTCGGCACGTACGGCGGACCGCGCGACGAGATCCATCGGCGGTTCGAGGAGGTCGCGGGCTTCTCGGTCGACCCCGTCGGCCTCGGCTGGCACGGGGAGGACGAGCTCGACGCCGAGGTCGCCCGGCACGGCGGCCGTCTCCGCATGCTCCCGCCGCTGATCCACCGGAGCGAGGAGCCGCTCGCCGCGTTCCTCGACGGGATCGAGCACAACCGCTACTCGTGGACCTGGCCGGTCCCGGACGACGTGCGGCTGGCCGCCCTCGACGAGCTCCGCCCGTGGGCCGAGGAGCGCTTCGGCCCGCTCCACGTGCCGCGAACGTGGGAGGCCGCGATCGTCTGGCGGGCCTACGACCTTCCGATGTCCTCCCGCTGACGCGACCCGTTCCGGGCCAGCAGGTATCCTTCCGGAGCATCGCCGCAGGCCTGACGCGAGCACCGACAGGAGGTTCCTCGATGCCGATCACCGAGGTCGAGAAGATCTGGTTCGACGGCCAGCTGGTGGACTGGCACGAGGCAAAGATCCACGTGCTCTCCCACGCGCTGCACTACGGCACCGGCGTGTTCGAGGGCATCCGGGCGTACGAGACCGATCGCGGCCCGGCGGTCTGGCACCTCGAGGAGCACCTGAAGCGCCTCTTCCGCAGCGCGAAGCTCTACCACATGGAGATCCCGTACTCGATCGACGCGATCACCGAGGGCACGAAGGACGTGATCCGCGCGAACGGGCTGAACGCCTGCTACGTCCGACCCCTCGTGATCCGCGGCTACGGCGAGATGGGCGTGAACCCGCTCAACGCCCCGGTGAACGTGATCATCGCGGTGTGGCCGTGGGGGGCGTACCTCGGCGAGGACGCGCTCGAGCAGGGGGTGCGGGTCAAGATCTCGAGCTGGCGCCGGAACGCCCAGAACGCGCTGCCCGCGGCCGCGAAGGCCACCGGCCAGTACATCAACGGGGTCCTCGCGAAGGTCGAGAGCCTCAAGGCGGGCTACGACGAGGGCATCATGCTGAACGAGCAGGGCATGATCACCGACGGCTCGGGCGAGAACGTGTTCATCGTGCGCGACCGCGCGCTGACGACGCCACCGATCCAGGCGGGGTGCCTCGACGGGATCACCCGGGCGACGGTGATGACGCTCGCGCGCGAGCTCGGCTACGAGGTGAGCGAGGAGAACCTCGTGCGCACCGACCTCTACAACGCCGACGAGTGCTTCTTCACCGGCACCGCTGCCGAGATCACCCCGATCCGCGAGGTCGACGACCGCGTCATCGGCGAGGGTCACCGCGGCCCGATCACGAAGGAGCTCCAGGGAGCCTTCTTCGCCGCCACGAAGGGCGAGAACGAGAAG
>JBLNAW010000147.1:0-6407 GCA_050259555.1 Solirubrobacterales bacterium | reverse complement strand
GCCGTCGACCGCAGGCCCGCGGACCTCGAAGTGGGTGTCGCGCCACTCGGACTCGTCTCGAGCGTCGCCGTTCCACACGTCGGCGATGCCCACCCCGCCGGTGAAGCCGATCAGCTCGTCGACGACCATCACCTTGCGGTGCGTCCGGTGGTTCACCTTGCCGGGCTCGAGCCGGCGGAGCGGCCGGAACCATCGAACGACGACGCCGGCGTCCTCCATGGTGTCCAGGAGTGCATGATCGATCGGATGGGCGCCCCAACCGTCCAACAGCACGCGGACGCGAACGCCGGCGCGCGCCCGCTCCGAGAGCGCCTCGGCGAACGCGGTCCCGATGCCCCCCGACCAGTAGATGAAGGTCAACAGATCGATCGTGTGCTCGGCGGCCTCGATCGCATGCAGCATCGCCGGGAAGATCTCGTTGCCGTTCCGAAGGACCCGAACGGCGTTGCCCTCGGTCATCGGCACGCCGATGACGCCCTCGAGCGTCCTGCGCAGCTCGGTCCGGCGATCCGTCTCCTCCGCGGGCGCGGCGACCGCGATGGGCGGCGAACTCATCGGGTCGGCAGGGGCTGTACCGCGTCCTCGATCACGACCGGCGGCGCCGAGACGCGCTCGTCCGTCTGAGGAACGGCACGGCCGGCGCGCACGGCCTCGAGCTGGACCGCAACCGCCGCGCCGAACAGGAACGCGAGGGACGCGAGGAGCGCCCAGAACAGGAGCGCTACGATCCCCGCGAGGGACCCGTAGGTCTCCCCGAACGTCGCGCTGACCCGGAACACCAGGTCGAGACCGACGGTCACGGCGAACACGAGGATGACCGCGAAGCCCGCGCCGAACGCGAGCCAGGACCACGAGGGCTGGTGGCGGTAGGGAGACCGGCGGAAGGTGAGCGCGGTCGCCCCGACGAGCAGGAGGAACGCGGCCGGCCATCGCACGACCGCCCAGACCGACGAGGCCGTGGAGCTGCTGAACGACGAACCGATGCCGCGGCCGAGGGCCAGCGCGACGAAGGCCGCCACGGTCAGGATCCCCGCGCTCAGGGTCAGCACGAGCGCGCGGCCGTACTTCTGCAGCGTCGGCCGGTCTCGCTCTACCCCGTAGAGGCGGTTGAGCGCTCGCTCGATCTGCCCCATCAGGATCGTTCCCGTGATGAGGGCGCCGAGGAGGCCGAGGGATAGCGCCACGTAGTGATCGGCGGAGCCAGCCTTGTGTGCGTGTTTGACCGCGTCGGTGAGGACCGCGCCGGCCGGCCCGGGCGCGACGGTCTTGAGGGTGTTCACGATGAGGTTGCCCAGTCCGTTGGGGCCGAGGATGCTCGCCAAGCCGACGAGGGCGATGATCCCCTGGATGGCGATCAGCGCCGTCGCGTAGGCCATCGACCTCGCGTGACTGGATCCGTCCGCCGAGCGCAACCGCTGGAACCCATCGCGGATGAGCCGCCAGCGGCCGGTGCGAGCGAGCGTGTCCTTGGCGTCGTCGCCCGTCAGGTTCCACGTCTCGGGAACGAGGTTCGCGGTGCTCATGAGGCTCCCTTCTCGTCGGAGATCGTCGTGTTGCCCGTGCGGTTCGGTGTTTCCCCGAACAGGGGCCTGGGTAAACGCGCGGGCGTCAACCTTTCCGACCCGGAGGTCCTCCGATGATCGTGGTGCTGGTGTTGGTGGTGATCGGTGTCATCGCGGGGCTCTCCGCCGCAGCCGCGATCCGCCATTGGCCGCAGGCCGACCCCGCGTCGGCGGCGACGCACGCACTGGGCGAGGAGCTCGGCCGGAGTCGGCAGGCACGGAGCTTCCTCCGCTCACGCCTGGACCCGGGAACGGCCACCGGCCTGGCGCTCACGGTCAGCATGATCGGCGCGGTGGTGGCGGGAGGCGTGATCGGGATCCTCATCCTCATGATCCGCGCCAACACCGGCTTCGTGGTCGTCGACCACTCGGCCGCCCGATGGGCGGGATCCAACACGGGCGCCACGGCCACCCGGGTGCTGGAGGCCATCACGCTGCTCGGATCGACCCCGGTCATCGTGGCGGTCGCCGTGGCCGGCGCGGTGTACGGGATCGCGCGCTGGCGGAGCCCGTCGATCCCACTCTTCTTCCTGGTGGTCGTCCTCGGCCAGTTCCTCACCTCGAACGCGATCAAGTTCGCCGTGGACCGGGCCCGTCCCGATCTGCACCCCTTGGTCGGCTTCTCGGGCCCCTCGTTCCCGAGCGGGCACTCGACCGCAGCCGCCGCGACCTACGCAGCGCTGGCGCTGGTTATGGCTCGCGGCCGTTCCCCTCGCGTTCGAGCCGCGCTCGCGGGGATCGCCGTAGGGATCGCCGTTGCGGTGGCGTGCTCGCGCGTGTTCCTCGGCGTGCATTGGGCGTCCGACGTCGTGGCGGGACTGCTCCTCGGCTGGGCGTGGTTCGGGCTGTGCTCGGTGGCCTTCGGCGGCCGGTTCCTGCGGTTCGGCGCGCCCGCGAAGGAGGCGGCCGCCGGCCCCGCGTTTGGAGCGGTTCCACCCAGGGAAGGACGCCAAGAGGCCGTGCGCTCGCTCGGCCGAGGAGGAGCCACCGAGCGATGAGATCCCTGTGGGCCTCCATCCAGGGTGACCCCGTCTTGATGCGGCGCATCAACGGATGGCTCACCGTGTTCTGGATCTTGATGATCCCCGTCTCGATCGCCACGCATTGGATCAGCAGCGTCACGTACGTCGCGGCGCTCTCGCTCTGGGCGTTGGTCTCCGGTCACTGGTCCGCCTGGCAGGCGGCCAGGGTCGAGGTCGTGCAGCAGGAGGAGGCGCGGGAGCGTCAGCAGCACGACCTGCCCGAGGAGATCGTCGAACGCATCGTGACGGAGACCGAGCTCCAGCCCGAAGGCAACACCTCGAGCAAGGAAGCCGGGAGCGGCCTCAGCTCCACGTAAGGTCGATCTCGAACCACACGACCGTCCGGTCCGAGTCGCGCTCGACCCCCCACCGGTCGCTGAGCTGCCCGACCAGGTACAGACCCCAACCGGACTCCTGGAGCATCGTCGGGATCACCGGGGCGGGCTCGAACCCGGGTCCCGGGTCGGCCACCTCGACACGGACCCGGCCCCGATCCACCTCGACCGACAGCTCGATCAGGTCCCCGTGCGATGCCCCCGCATGCCGCACCGCGTTCGTGACAACCTCGCTCACGAGGAGCTCCAGATCCTCCTTGACCGGTTCGGGGATCGCCGTCTCGAGCTCGTCGAGCGCGCGCCGCGCGCGCGTGGCGGCATCGACACCGCGAGTGAGCGTGCGGGTGATGGTCGTCACGATGTCGAGCCTCCGAGCGCCGCCTCGAGATCGTCCACGAGCTCGAGACGCTTGTCCAGCAACGCGATGGCGGTCAGGCTCATGCCGGCGAAGCGTACATTGCCGGACTCCCGGTGGGAATGAGCAGCACGCGACCGGTGCGGGGCCGCCGTGAGGACGCGATGCCTGCGGGATCCCGCGGCGCGTCGCGCGAGCGTGGCGTCAGCCCGCACGCGGGCCTCGGACGGTGGGGACGGGCGGTTGCCCCGGCGGCGCGGGCGGATCGGGCACGGGCGTCGGGACCGGTTGGGGCGGCGGTTCGGGGACCGGCTGTGGGGTCGGGGGGACCGGCGCGGGGTCGGGATCGGGGGTCGGCTGTGGTTGCGGGACCTCGGCCCGGACCGGCGTCCTTCGGTCGAACGGGTTCGAGCGCATCGGAGCCCTCCACTCACGCGAGATGGTCACGGGGGCGGGGATACCCCGTTCGCGGCAGGACTACACATCCGAACCCCCGACGGGGGCTCCGTCACACGGTGAACGTGACGAGGGAGTGGCCGGTCTCCTCCACGAAGGAGGCATCGGGCGCCAACGCCTCCAGCAGGGCCCTTCGCAGCGACCCATCGGCCGGGTCCGGAGCCTGCCTCGGTGTGCCGGTCGCTCCGACGGTCACCTGCGCCCCGGCCGCCCCGGGCACCACATCGATCGAGACCCTGCCGCCCTGACGCCGCTCGACGGCCTCCGAGCAGATCTCGGTCAGCGTGAGGCGCAGGCCCTCGGCGAGCTCCTCGTCGAGTTCGAGCGCTCGCGCGACGCCCCCGGCGAAGACCCGGATCGTGAGGATGTGAACGGCGTCGAGGGGAACCTCGAGCGAGAACCGCTCGGCGGACGAGCCCTCGGCGAGCGGCACCGACATCAGTCCGCGGGGAGATCGGAGATCTGGTCGTACACGGGGATCACGCGGTCGATGCCGGTGATGGCGAGCACCTTCCTCGGCGAGCCCGTGACGCCCACGAGGGCCAGGGCCCCGCCGTGCTCGCGGAGCCGCTTCAGGCCGACGACCAGCACGCCGAGGCTGCTGGAGTCCATGAACGGAACGGCCGACAGGTCCACCGCGACCTTCGGCGCCTCCGCGAGGCCGAACATGTCGAGTCGCTCCTGGAGGGCGGGCGACGTGTGCATGTCCAGCTCGCCGGCCACCGCGAGAACGTGCCAGGGACCGGCGGTCCGGTCCTCGAAGGTCAGGTCCATGTCGTCGTCGCTTTCGTCGTGCGGGATGGGTCGGGCGGGTCGCCCCGAGGTCTCTGGCTAGTATAGGAGGTCGCTATCGGGGGGTACGTGGGAGAAGCAGAGGACAGATCCGTCTCCGTCCGCGTGCCTCCGCGTGCCGAGTTCCTGGCGCTCCTGCGGACCGTCACGGGCGGTGTGGCGAGCAGGATGGAGCTGCCGCTCGACGCGATCGACGATCTGCGTCTCGCGGTCGACGAGGCGGTCGTGCTGCTCCTGTCGAAGGATCGGGCGGCCACCCGCGTCGAGATGCGACTCGAGCCCGACGACGTCGAGCTGCGGGTGACGGTCGGCACGGACTCACCGGTGGAGCCGTGGCCACCGCACGGGTTCGAGACCACCCTTGCGTGGCAGGTCATCTCGGGACTCACGGACGGCGCCTCGATCACGCGTTCCGAGCGCGGGACGCCGACGATCACGGTCGTCAAGCGGACGATCGCCACGCCGCCGGCATGACGTCGCCTGAGGAGCGGAGGATCGACGAGGCCGAGGTGCGTGCGCTGTTCGAGCGCCTGCCCGAGGACCGGTCCGCGCGAGACGAGATCGTCGTCCGCTTCCGATCCTTCGCCGAGTACTTCGCGCGGCGGTTCGCGGGGCGCGGGGAACCCGTCGAGGACCTCGCACAGGTCGCCAACATCGGTCTGCTGAACGCGATCGACCGCTTCGACCCGGAGCGGGAGGTGAGCTTCTCGACGTACGCGGCGGCGACGATCGCCGGGGAGTTGAAGCGTCATCTGCGCGACAAGGGCTGGGCGATCCGGGTCCCGCGTCCCTTGCAGGAACTGGGCCTGCGGATGAACCGGGTCATCCCTCGGCTCTCGCAGGAGTTGGGTCGCTCCCCCACGATCCAGGAGATCGCCACCGAGGTCGACGCCACGCCGGAAGACGTGCTCGAGGCGATGGACGCGGCACAGGCGTACTCGCCCTCGTCGCTCGATGCCCCGATCGGCGAGGAGGGGCGCACCGCGCTCGAGACGATCGGGGGGGACGATCCGTCCCTCGACCTGATCGACCGGTGGTCGGCGATCGCCCCGTCGATCAAGGACCTCCCGGACCGCGAGCGCCGGGTCCTGTACCTGCGCTTCTTCTCGGGGCTGACGCAATCGCAGATCGCCGAGGAGATCGGCGTCTCGCAGATGCACGTCTCGCGGATCCTCGCGCAGACGCTGGAGCGCCTGCGCGCCGCGGCAGGGGATGCCGTCGAGACGGCAGAGGGGACCCGGGGAGAGCACGCGGACGCGTGAAACTCCCCCCGGGCCGTCCCCGGGGTTCCCTAGAAGATGCTCACGCCACCGGGACCGATGAGCAGCCCGATGATGATCAGGGCCACGCCCGCGAGGGCGCTCCCGCGGAACAAGGCCACGATCCCGGCGATCACGAGGATCACCGCGAGGATCCACAACAGCGTCGCGGCTCCTCCACTCATAGCCAGAAGACCCACCATGTCGGTTCCCTCCTTCCGTTGAGCTGGGTTCGTACGCGATCAGCGGGAGCGATGTACCCGCGAGACCTCGACTGCAAACGGCGAGTGGACGCGACAGGTTTGCCGACGGCCGCACGTGGGAACCGCTCCCCCAACGATCGGGAGAAGGAGGCAGACCATGGACGGCGAACGTGACAAGACGGAGGGCACGTGGGACAAGGCCAAGGGCAAGGTCAAGGAGGCCGTGGGCGACGCGACGAACGATCACGACCTCGAGACCGAGGGCCGGCGTGACCAGGTGAAGGGCGACGCCGAGAAGGCCGTCGGCCACGCGAAGGATGCCGCGGAGAGCGTCAGGGAAGGCGTCGAGGACGCCACGCGATAACGAAGACGGTGGTGATCGTTCGGCCGGGTCCGATCGGGGCCCGGCCGAACCGCGCCCCT